>DATGIR010000395.1:0-20728 GCA_035295605.1 Fimbriimonadaceae bacterium
CCCGGGAGAGGTCCGCGAAGCGGGGTGAGGGCGCCTTGCACCCAAGCACCCCACCGTACGCCCCCCACCGGTTCGCTTCGCTCACCGACTCCCCCCGGAGGGAGGAGAGACTAACCTCCATCCTCCACAAGCGACCGGCCACAATAAAGCGTGCTCCTCGTCATCGACAACTACGACAGCTTCACCTACAACCTGGTGCAGTACGTCGGCCAATGCCTGGCCGACCGGCCCGAGGTCGAGATCGTGGTGAGGCGAAACGACGCGATCACGATGGACGAGATCGCGGCCCTGAACCCGCAGGGCGTCATGCTCAGCCCCGGCCCTTGCACCCCCAAGGAGAGCGGCGTCTGCCTGGACGTCCTTCGCGCCGCCCTCGCGCGCAAGATCACCGCGCCGGTGTTCGGCGTCTGCCTCGGCCACGAGGCGATCGGCGAGGTCGCCGGCAGCAAGGTCGTGCAGGCGAAGAAGATCATGCACGGCAAGGCCTCGCCCATCAAGCACGACGGCAAGGGACTTTTCGAAGGCATGCCGAACCCCTTCAGCGCCATCCGGTACCACTCGCTGGTCATCGAGAAGACCCGCGTGCCGGATGGCTTCTACGTCACCGCGACCGCCGAAGACGACGGCGAGATCATGGGCGTGCGGCACCATACCCTGCCCATCGAGGGGGTCCAGTTCCACCCCGAGTCCATCCTCACCGAGAACGGCATCCGGATCGTCAAAAACTTTGTCGACTGGGCGCTATGCCAGGGTTCTCATCTCCCTTCGGGAGAGGTCCGCGCAGCGGGGTGAGGGTCTGCGGCTCTCCTCTCCCTTCGGGAGAGGTCCGCGCAGCTGGGTGAGGGCGCCCTCCACCGGTTCGCGTTGCTCACCGACCCCCCCCCGGAGGGGGGAAAGACCGCTAGGTTTATCGGTAAATTGTTGCCCAGACTCGCCCAAGTGCCGCTATACTTCCTTCCAGAGCCATGATCACCGATGCTCAGTGGAAGGAATTCGAGACCCAGGGCTACCTGATCCTGGGCAAGCAGCTTTCGGACGAGGAGCTCTCCGCCCTCCAAACCCGAATCGACGACATCATGCTCGGCCGGGCGAAGATCGACTACGACCGCCTGCTGATGCAGCTCGACAGCACCACCGGCGAGTACAACGACGCCGGCGTGCAGAGCAACGGCCACAAGGGCGCCACCCTCGCTTACCGCAAGATTCAAAACCTCGAGGCGGACGACCTCTTCCTGAGCTACTTGAGCCGTCCGATCTTCCAGGAGATCTGCGCCCGCGCCTACGGCAAGGATGCGCCCGTCAACTGCTTTCGCGCGATGTTCATGAACAAGCCCAGCCACCAGGGCACCAAGCTCCCGTGGCACCAGGACGCGTGGACGGACCTCGACCGCCAGCCGAAGATCACGGTTTGGACCGCACTTGACCCCGCCACAAAGGCCAACGGCTGCGTCGAAGCGATTCCCGGCAGCCACGCCGGCGGCCTCATCAACCCCGAGCATTCCTCGGGCTTCCTCACCGAGGAGCAGGCAGCCGAGATATGCACGCCGGACAAGGTCGTCTACTTCGAGCTCAAGCCCGGCGAGGTCGTGCTGCTGCACAACTGGTTGCTCCACAGCTCGGACGTAAACCGGACCGACGTCTCGCGGCGCGGCTTCAGCGTCTGCTACATGGACGGCCGCACCATCTCGAAGTCGGGCGAAAAGTTCACCCGCATCTTCGAACCCGTCGCCGTCTAGCCGGCAAACGCCTGCGAAACCACATCTGGCTCTCGTGGCTCCGTTACCTGCCTGAGCTTATCTCCGACCCAAAACAGGTGCTTGATTCCGGCTGGCGTCCCCGTCACCGCGCCCGAAGTCGTCCAAGCCGCCCAATCCCCGGCCCCGAAGCGTTGCAGCCGCGCCAATATTTGCCCATTGGCGGGGTCGAGCACGGCGAGTTGGTCGACTCCGGTAAGCAGAATCACCCGCTTTCCGCTGGGCGTGAAGTGTAGCGACTGGTTAACAACGGCACGTACCTCGGGCACTTCGAACAGCGGCCGCCTCGACAATCGGTCGAATACGGTGGTTCCGATCCACTGGAGCGCGACTATCCGTGAGCCATCCGGGTAAATCGCCAGGTCCCGCGTGTTCGTCGGCGCCGGAAAGCGGTCGAGCTCTTGCCCGCTTTTCCCGTCCAAGATCACGACGATGGCGTCTCGTTGGGAGGAAGCGTCGTCGTCCGCCAACAGCACCACCACTCGGCAATCCGACGACATCGAGGGGTTCGCCCAAAAGCGGTAGCGATCATTGGACCAAATCGCACGGCCCGTCGCGCTATCGAGGAGGCGCAACTCCTTTGGTCCATTCGGGCCCCGTAGCTCCAGTGCCGCCGCCAACTCTCGGTTTCCATCCGCGCTCTTCGCGAACCCTACCTCCCAGCCCTTACTCGGAAACTCGGTCCGAGTTGCACCGCGTGGGCCTAACACCAACTTCGAGCCGTCCGAGCTTGCGACCAAGAGACGCTCGCCATTGGGGGTTGCGCCCGGTGCCTCACGTTCGAGGCGCCCCCCATTCAAACTGACGGAGTCGAAGAAGGTGGACACTTCCGGCACTCCTTCGGTGGTGTATCGAAGGAAGCCCCCCCGAAAACGGGGAGGGAAAGCATATCGGCCGACGAGTCGGAGCGGCATCGTAGAGAACTCTTCGAGGTAAGCCTCGTAGAGTCCGCTGACGACCGCGAACCGGGAGCCGTCCGTCGACATGGCCAGATTGAGCGACAAAAATGTGGCCTTAGGTAGTTCAGCCGACCGTGCCGAACGCCCCGGCATCGGATTGGTCAGCATCCATGCCTCGGCGTACCTGTTCTGCGCCTTGAAGGATGCTAGAACGTGGCCCGACGGGCATGCCACGACTTGACCGAGGCCGGGCGCCAGGAACTTGCTTGCCGAAACGAATTCGAGTGCCCCTTCGTCGTTCGAGCGGAACCCAGGGAGCGAGGCGACCTTTTTGCCGTCGCGCAACCGGAAGATGTTGAGGCGCCTCCGATGAACGTAGTCGCCCATGCTCGAATGGAACTGTTGATCTTCTCCTCCGAGCACGGCGTACGCGCCGTCCCGCGAAATCGCCTCCGGAGGAAACATTTCGAGCTTGTCTCGAAGCCGTCTAACCACCGCGCCTGTAGCGATCTGCACGAGATCGAACCCACCCTTCACCGGCCCGAGGACGGCGTCCTCCTTCGGGGTGAACGCCCACGGCCAACCGATTGGCAACCTCCTGAGTTCGCCGCTCAGCATCAGCACGGACGTCTCGCCAACACCTCTCCCATCGGAGTGGTTCGCCAACAGTATCGAGCGGTGCGGCGCCCATTCCAGGTGCGTAAGCGAGCTGCCCACCTCGAGGGCCCGCAACTGCCTTGGCGGTGTCGATTGCCAGATCTGTATATGGCCGCCGGTGCCCAGCGCGAACAGACTCCCGTCGACGTTCATGCAGACATACACGTGCTGCGGCCAGCCGCCTACGACGGCCGGCGCCAAGCTTGGCCTACACGCGCCGATCAACCCTGCGTCGACGCGCCGCCCTGGTGGAAGCTCCCAGAGGCGAACCGTGCCGTCCTGCGAGTACGTGATTCCGTGCTTTCGGTCGGTGCTTAACCCCTTCGAGGCATCAATATCGACTGCATCGCTAACAATGGATGGCCCGCCCGATGGTACGGAAAGGAGTGCGGCCAGAGATGCCAGCGTCACGTAGTGACAATGACACGAGCTGGCCAAAGGTGTTCCTGACACCTAGCTCACGTCACCCTTTGTTGAGGAACCGGATCGAGGGAAACCAATAGCCAGATTTCGGCGTTACACTTTTCGAACGCGCACCGTACGGAGGGTGAACATGTCGTCCGAAAAGTGGTACCGCCTTGGCTTGATCGCGGCAATCGGCGTATTCCTCATGCCGATCGTTACCGCGACCGACAAATTTGCTACGATCCGCGATCACTTTGCCGACCGGCCCGGCGAATCCTGGACTGCCCTCACTCTCGCCATCGGCTCGATGGCACTCCAGGGCTGGCTTGTATTCGCAATCTGGCGATACCGTGCTGGCGGGGCGCTCACCGGTCGTCGGGTCGCCATCGCGCACGCCCTTTTCGCGCTGGCCATATTCCTGGTCGCCGCGTGCTGGGAGTCCTTTGCGAATACGAACCTGTTCTACACGTGGTACAGCGGTTGGTTCGGCCCCGATCCAACCCTCTTGAACGATAACCCGTTCGGCAAACCCAGTGCGGCTGGGTGGTTCGGCCTCTACCTCCTTCCAGAGTTGGTCGCGGCTCAGTGGGCCTTTCTCATGCTTGCCGAACGTCCGCAGGATTACCGCGCCGTTTGGCGCGGGATCGCCGTCGCCTGCATCGCGACGAGCGCCCTCATGGGGATTCACACTTTCAGCCCGCTAATAGGGACCGCCAGGCACTGGAAGCTCTTCGAGGACGCCACCTCCACCTTTTTCAACGTCGGTGTTGCCGTGCATCTCGTCGCCCTTTGGCAGATCCTCGTACGTAGCCGGTTCGACTGGGCGTGGGCCGCTCTCATCGGATTCGGTTGCCTCTCCAGCGGTCTGGTCCTCACCCGCACCGGTAGCCACGACGTGATGGAGCTCAGTATCGGCGAGACCCTCCGCATTGGCTGGTACGGCCTCTCGCCCTACCTGCCCATCTTCGCCTACGCTATCACGGCGATCGGTGCCGTCGCCCTCTATCGAACGCGGCCGGAACGCGCCCGTCCCGCCCCCCAACCCGAGCCGACGGGGGACTCGCTTACCCCCGCCGAGTGGCGCGCCCCGCTCGTTGCAGGTGCCATCTAATCTCTCTCCCCACCAGGGAAGTCCTCGCCGCGAAGCGAAGCCGAATAGCGTGAGGGAACCAGACCAGACCAGACCAGCGTCTAACTTGATGGAATGACCATTCGCAACGTGACCGAGGCTAAGGCGGAGTTGTCATCCTTGCTCGTCCTCGTGGAGCAAGGGGAAGAGGTGATCATTTCGCGCGCCGGGAAGCCGGTCGCGCGCCTGAGCCGCATCGAAAGGCTCAAGAAGCCGCGTGAAGTCGGATTTCTTCGGGGCAAAGTGTGGGTCAGCCCAGACTTTGACGACCCCGACCCTGAGTTTGAGCGCCTGTTCCACGAGGACCCGATTGAACCTGCTTCTTGACACGCATGCGCTCATCTGGACGGTTGCTGAACCGACTAAACTCAAGAAGCAGTGGTTGGCGGCAATCGTCGATCCTAGCAACTCCGTATGGGTAAGCGCGATCTCCATTTGGGAGATCTCGATCAAATTGAGGCTTGGAAAGATCTCTTTGCCCCGGAATTGGTTGGAGGAGGCGACGACTCGAGGCTACCAACTCCTTGCGTTTGAGCCTCGACATGCGAAAGCGGTTGAGTATCTTCCGCTACACCATCGGGACCCTTTCGATCACGCGCTGTTAGCGCAGGCCCAGACGGAGAAGTTCTTCTTGGTCACATCCGACGCCTCCCTCCACGCCTACGCGGCGGAAGTGCAGATCCTTGCGTAAGCGAGCGACCGATCTCATCTTCGACGTCGGGCTCGCCATCAAGGGCATCGACGCCATGTTCGAGGTCATCGGCGGCATCCTCCTCACCATGCCGGTCAGGCTGGCCCGGTACATCCTCGTGCTCTCGCAGCACGAGCTCTACAGGCACCACGAGGTCCTCTCCGGCCGCCTGGACCGCCTCGCCGCAACCGTCACCGTACACGCCCACCTTTACGCCGCGCTCTACCTGATCGTCCACGGCGGCGCGAAGGTCATCCTCATCCTCGCCATCGTCAAAGGCAAGCGCTGGGGTTACGTCGGGCTGATGGCGGTGCTCTCCGCCTTCGTCCTGTTCGAGGCCGTCCGCGCCCTCTCCGCGCTCGAGGTCCTCACCGGCGCCCTCGCTCTGTTCGACGTGCTCGTGGTCATCGTGATCTGGAAAGAATACAAAACTAAGTTCGTAGGGTTGTAGGTTTTTAGGGTCGTAGGGTCAACCCCACAACCTACGACCCTACGACCCTACGGTCCGCACGCGGCCGACAGCATCAGCACATACGCCGCCTGGTAGTAGATCGCCGGCTCGGTGATCTCCCACGACGCCTCGTTCGCCTGCCGCTCCGCGTTCCACGCCCCGTCCCAATCCTTGAACGCCTTCATCGCCGGCTCGCCGAACGGCGGCGCAATCCAGCTCACCGAGAACTGCTTGTTCGGCCCGCCCTCCAGGTAGCCCGGCGGCGGAAGCGGCCGCTGCCCGTCCGCGTCCTTCGGCAGGCTCCCGAACCACTTGTGGAAGGGCGCCCGCACCGAGTGCGAGGCCCCGTCCTTCGCCATGTTCGTCAGGAAGCACCACCCCAACGGGTTCACCCCGTGAACCCAGTGGAAGTAGCCCTGCGCGATCGAGCGGTACTCCGCCGTCCGCTCCGGGTTCGCGTCCAGGTCCGCCGCCATCAGCAGAATCCGCGCCCAGCAGCCCTTGCCCTTGTTGCTGCCCCAGCAGTAGTGGTCGGGAATCACGTAATTCAGGTAGGGGTCGTCCTTCCCGTTCGTCTGGCTCCGAATCCCCTCCGCCGTGTTGCGCAGCGCCTCCTTGAACCCGTCGACGATCTTCGGATCCGCGCCCGGGCACTGGCAATACACGAACAACCCTTGAGTCAGCCCCAGGTGGTTGAGCGCGTCGACCCAATGGTTCTTGAGCGGGTGCATCGAGCCTTCCGCGGTGGCGTTGAAGTCCGGCGCCCAGCGGACCACGTAGTCCGAGAACGTCTTGTCGCCCGTCGTTTTGAACAGCTCTGCCGCCGCGTACACCCGCTCCCGCTTGTCCATGTTCGGGTTGCCTTCGCCGGGCGCCGCCGCCAGCTTGTCGCCGTCCTGCCCGTCGTTCGGCAGCATGCTCGGGTGGGCGTCGAGGTAGTCCCAAGCCTTGAGCGCCGCCGCCTTAAGCTTGGCCGGATAGCCGGGATAGGCTGCGTCGAACGGCGCGAACGAGCGCGCCGCGTGGGCCAGGGAAGCCGCCGCGATCGCGGTCGCCCAGGTCGTCTTCGCGGTGTAGAAGCGCGGCTGCGGATCGGCGCTCCACGGTCCCGCCGGCGCCCCGTACGTGCGCACCGCGTCCCGGTTGTGCACGCCGCCGTCCGGGTCCTGCATCTTCAGCACCCAGTCGAGCTCCCACTTCACCTCGTCGAGGATGTCGGGCACGCCGTTCCCGCTTTCGGGGATGTGGTCGGCGTCGCCGAACGCCTTCGGCGCCCGGTCGTAGGCGTAGAGCAGGTCGAAGAGGGTGCTCTCCAGGAACGGGACGTACTTGTTCGGGTCGCCCGCGTCGTACCAGCCGCCGAGCAGGTTGCGCGGGTGGCCGAGCCCCTGGCCGTTCTGCCCGAACTGGGCCTTGGCGTCCTCGACCAGGCTGCCGCCCGGGTGCGTCCATGCCCCGGCGTACTTCGCCTCGAGGGGGATCCCGCTACGCTGGTAGTAGAACATCCGCACCGCGTCGACCAGCACCGGGGCGTATACGTCCTCGGCGATCCGGAAGGGGTAGGAGTGGGCGCCCGTCTTCGGGTCGACCACCGTGTACTTGCCCGGCTCCTTGAAGGAGGAGAAGTCGGCGTGCCACACGCGGTCCCCGGCGAGCGGGCTGACGATCCCGTCTTGCCAGGCGCTGAGCTTGCCGCTGTAGACGACCTTGTCGCTGGCCGCGTCGTGAACCTCGAAGGTGTCGCCGGGTTGAAAGTTGGTGGGCGCGTTCTGCCCCTTCACTGCGTCGGCGAACACCGCGACCTTGCGATCCCCCGGCCGCCATCCGAACTGGTCGACGAAGATCGGCGGCACCGGCGCCGCGGCCAGCAGCAGGGAAAGAACGAGCATGGCTAGAGTGTAGTCGACGCCCTGTGCGTCTCCTCTCCCCCCGGGAGAGGTCCGCGCAGCGGGGTGAGGGCGCCCTCTCGCCGAACCCCAATTGCAACTCTCCGACACCCCTAACTCCCCGCGACCGTACTAACGGTCATGAGCCAAGCAACCTGGCGGAAGTGCGGCATCGTCGCCGCGCTCGGCGTGCTGGTCATGCCGTTCCTCGTCGCCTGGAGCGACGTCAAGGGGATCCAGTCGGCGTTCGATACCAAGCCCGTCGCATCTTGGCTGACCGCGCTCTTCGTCGTCGCCTGCCTCGCCCTCCAGGTGGCCTGCATCGTCAAGCTCATCGAGGGCAAGCCCGGCGCCCTCCTCTTCGGCCGCCGCATCGCGATCTTCCACGCCTCGGTCGCCCTCGCGATCTTCACGATCTGCGCGTTCGGCGAGCGGTTGATGAACTCGATGCCGTTCCTGGCTTGGTTCGGCGGTTGGTTCGGACTCGACGTTCTGAACAACGTGGACATCCCGATGTCGGAACACCATGCTTACCGGCCGCTCGGGCTTCTGCCGTGGTTCGTCATCGCGCAGTGGGTTTTCCTGGTGTTGGCCACGGAGGGAAGTTCCCGGCGCGAACTCTGGCGCGGCGTCGCCATCGCCGTGATCGCCACCTCGGCGCTCCACGGCCTCTGGACATTCTCGCCGTCCCTACCGCTCAACGACCCGTATTACAAGGGTGGGCACTGGGGCCTCTTCACCGACTCGATGAGCATCTTCTTCAACATCGGCGTCGTGGTCCACCTGCTGGCGCTCTGGCTTGTTTGTACGCGCTCGAAGCTCGATTGGCTCGGCGCGGGCATCGTCGGCTTCGGCTGCCTGACGATCGGGCTGGTGCTCACGCACATTGCCGGCAGTTCGGCGGCGGCATTCCAGTTTTCTGGGTCGCCGGATCACCCCGACGCGGCCAAGTGGATCGGCTCGGTCCTCTACATCGGCTGGTACGACCTCTCCCCCTACCTACCCCCGATCGGCTACGCCCTCACCGCCTTCGCCTCGGTCATCCTCTTCCGCACCCGTGCCCGGGCGTAGTCGACGCCCCGCGCATCGCACAAGCCCCAAATCGCCTCGGGTCAGCGCGATCTCGAAACGGACCCAAGGAATTCCGCGCTCCCTGCAACTAAACAATTGCGGGCCCTCGTAAGATGGCCCAAATCTGAGTCAGCCATGAACGACGCGGCGCGAGCGCAATTCGAGAGCCTCTACGCGGAGCACGCGGGCCGGGTCTACCGGTTCGCGCTCCGCTTGGTCGGCGAGCGGGAAGCCGCCGAAGACCTCGCCGCCGAGTCGCTCGCCGAAGCCTTTCGCCAGTGGGAGGGCTACCGCCGCGAGGCCGCGCCCGAGACCTGGCTTTGCGCCATCGTGCTCAACCGCTGGAAGATGCGCCGTCGTAAGCGCGAGATCCCGAATCACAGCCTGCAAGAGGCCGAGGCGGTGGCTGACACGTTCCGCTTCACCGACCTGGACCTCGCCAGGGCCATCGGCGCGCTTACCCCTGAGCTCCGGGCAGCATTCCTGCTCGTCAAGGGCGAAGGCTTCACCCACGCCGAGGCCGCCCGTGCGGCCAAGGTGCCGGTCGGCACCATGTACTTCCGTGTGCATGCCGCCGTCCGCCGGCTCCGCGAGGCGCTCGCGCCTGGTATGGCTTGCGCCAACCCAACCATCGAGGTGACCTGTGAAACCGAAAACTGATCCGGCGGCCTTCGACCGGGCGATCGAAGCCCAAATGAACGCTCCCGCCGAAGCTCCGGCAACGCTCCGCGCCCGGTTCGAAGCGGCGCTCGAAACGCCCGTGCCCCGCCGTTCGTGGCTGACTCGAACTCTTGGAGACCCAAACATGAAGCGAATCCTTATCACTTCCACTGCCGCCGCCGCCGTGCTGGTCGGCGCCATCATGCTCGTCCCCGGCCGCGCCGAGGCGTCCAACGCCAGGGCCAAGTTCCGTTCGATGCGATCGGCGCTTCACCAACTCGTCGCCAGCGGCGAGCTCACCGTTGCCGCCACTACCAAGCCCGGCGGCGGCGCGGACATCGTGGTAACCCTGGACGGAAAGCCGCTCCCGCCGGACGTGCCAATGACGGTGACCTCGGAAGATCATGGCGACTTCGTCGACTACACCGTCACCATCAACCTCTCCGACAACTGCTTCCAATCCATCGAGCTCGGGAAGGACGCGAACACGCTCGAGCTCGTCCCGAAGGCCGCGCCCACTCACCGCGACGTGGTGATGATCGACCCGAAGAGCGCCCGCCCGATCGGGTGGACGACGCTCGAGGTCGCCAATGGGAAGCGCAAGCAGATCTCGAACGTGGTGTTCTATGACCGGCACTCGAACAAGACGAACTACGTGTTCATGCCCACCGGCACTAGCGCGGAGACGCCGAACGTCGAGGACACGATCACGGTCCATCTCCGGATTGGGAAGGGGGGATCGGCAACACTGTCGGTCAAACCCACTAGCCACTAGCCTCTACTTGAGCCCGGCCACCGCAACGGCTTGAACGCATCTTGCACGCGAGCTTCCTCGAATTGAACAGACGCGATGCGAGAGAGCGCCCGCCCGACTCCCTGGTGGCCGGAAGCGACCCACTCCTCATACGACGCCCGTTCACACGGGCGTCTTGGACGAAACAATGAGACAACACGCCTCGAATCACCTCCTCCGCCTCCTCGCCACGATTCTGGTGGCGGGCTGCATCGCCATAGCCGGCGCCAAGCAAGGCGGCGGCATCCAACTGTCCGCCGACAAGACGTCGCTCGCGGGTGGAAGCACCTTGACCCTCACCGTCACACTAGGCCACCCGGCCGGCCCCGGCGGGCTGACGGTTCCGATCTTCTCCTCGGATCCAGGCACGATTCCAAACCTCTCCTGTCACTTCGCCCAGAACCAAACCGGAACGAAACTGACTGTCGTGCCCAATGCGGTAACCACACGCGAAAACGTGAGCCTCTTGGCGGGTCTGAGCTCGACGACGAGTGGCGTGACCGTAGCCGTCGTCCCTCCGAGTCTCTCCACCGTGAGAGTATCGGCGCCGAACGTCCATGCAGGCGGCTTCTTTGCTTTCATCACGTTGCTCGACGGATTTGCGACACCCGGCGGGATAACCGTGAACCTGACCAGCAGTGCGCCGAACGTCATCGCGCTCCCGTCGACCGGCTACATAGCGGCGGGACTCCCCTACTTCCTGCGCTTCCCAACCGTCAACCCGGTGACGCAACCGACGGTGGTTACCTTTACGGCAAGTTACAACGGCGTTGTCAAGCAGTGCTCGGTTACGGTCTGGCCGTAAGCCACGACCCTATTTCAAGCCCGTTAGCGCGATCCCCCGGATGAACTGCTTCTGCGTGAAGAAAAAGAGCACGATCACCGGGAGGATCACGCAGGTCGTCGCCGCCATCAGCAGGTTCCAAAGCGTCCCGTTGTGCTGGCTCTGATAGAACTGCAGGCCCAGCGATAGGGTGAAAGTCTTCTGGTCCATCAGGTACAGCAGCGGCCCGAGGAAGTCGTTCCAGGTCGACATGAACGTGAAGAGCGCGACCACCGCCAGCGCCGGCTTGCTCAGCGGCACGATCACGTCCCAGAAGATCCGGAATTGGCTCGCTCCGTCGATCGTCGCCGCCTCCGTCAAATCGAACGGTATGGTTCGGAAGAACTGCCGCAGCAGGAAGATATTGAACGCCCCGCCGAACCACAACGGAACCCAGAGCGGCCGGTAGCTCCCGATCCAGTCGAGGTGCCGGAAGAACGCGAAGAGCGGCACCATCAGAACCGGGAAGGGGACCATCATCGTCGCCAGCGTCACCCCGAACATCAGGTCCCGCCCCGGCCACTTGAGCCGCGCGAACGAATAGGCCACCACCGAGTTCGAGGCCACCGACCCCGCCACCGTCACCACGCACAGCAGCAGCGTGTTCCGGGCATAGACCAGGAACGGAATGTAGCCGAGCTGCTCCCGCCCGTAGGAGATCGCGTCCCAGAAGTTGTGCCACTCGAACGGGTGCGGAATCCACACCGGGGGCATCTTCATCGTCTGATCGAGCGGTTTGAGCGCCGTCGACACCAGCCAGAGGAACGGCGCGAAGAAGAGCACCGACATGACGATGAGGACGAAGTAGACCACCGCCATCCGCGCGCGGTGGACGGCCGCCTTCGACCGCATGCTTCGGAGGTCCGCGTCGATCATCTACGTGCCTCCGTAATAAACGCGCTTCTTGCTAAACCAAAGCGAAAGCCCCGTCAGCAGGAGAATCCCCAGGAACATCAGCCATGCCATCGCGCACGCGTAGCCCATCTTGTTGAACTTGAACGCGTTGTCGAACAGGTACATCGTGTAGAAGTAGCCCGAGCGCGCGGGGCTGCCGTCGGGGAAGATGATGTACGGCACCGCGAAGACCTGCAGCGCCCCGATCATCCCCGTAATCACGTTGAACAGGATGATTGGCGATATCATCGGCAGGGTCACGTTCTTGGTCTTCTGCCACGGCCCGGCGCCGTCCAGGTCCGCCGCCTCGATCAGGGAGGCGGGAACGTCCTGCAGGCTGGCCAGGTAGATCACCATCGCGTTCCCGACCGTCCACATCCCCATCACCACCATCGTGGGCTTGGTCCACGAAACGTCGCCCAGCCAGTTCGGCCCGTGAATAGTGGCGTGATGGAACAACGTCATGATCGGGTTGATCGTGTGGTCGAGGACCGCGTTCACCACCACGTTCAGCACCCCGTGCTCGCCGTTGAAAATCCACAGCCACAGCATCGCCAGCGACGTTTGTGGAATCAGCGATGGGAGAAAGAAGAGCGTCCGGAACACCGGCAGAAACCGCACCCGGGTGTTCAGCAGCATCGCCATGCCGAGGGCGGTGAGGGTGCTGGTCGGAATCGCCAGCGCGGCGTAGATCAGGGTGTTTCCGACCGACTGCCAGAAGACCTTGTCGATCATCAAGTCGTGGTAGTTGTCGGTGCCGATTCGCATCGGCGGCTTGAGCATCGAGAAGTCGCAGAACGAGTAGTAGATCGCCGCGCCGACCGGATAGAGCATGAAGAGCAAGAGGCCGAGCAGCCAGGGCAAGGCGAACAGGTAACCCGCCATCGCCTCCTTGCGCTTCATCATAGGCCCTCTGCCTCCCGCTGCTTGAGCCGCTTGGAGTACCCGTCGAGTTTAGCTTGCATGCGGTCCTGCACATCCTGAAGGATCTGCTCGGGCGTTCCCTGCAGGAGCAGCGCCTGGTCGAACGACGCGCTCAGCTCCTGCTGATACTCGGGCCAGATGCCGACCCGGGCCGGGACCTTCGCGTTCTTCCCCCGGGCCAGGCTGTCGAAGAGGTGGATCCAGGGGTTGGCGTGAACCTGCCAAAAGTGGTCGCTGATCTTGGTGAGCGGCGAGTTCTTCTTGTGAAGCAGGCAGAGCTTCTCCATCACTTCCTGCCGCTGAACGTACCGGATGAACTCCCAAGCCTCTTTGGGGTGGGCGGCGCCGCGTGGAATGCAGAGCACGTCCGCGTCCACGTAGGTCGTGTTCGCCAGGTCGGGCCGGTCCTTCGGGTGCGGGAACGGGGCCGCGTTCGCGTCGATCTGCGGCCCGTAGGTATGAACGAAGTTGTACATCCACACGCCCTGAATCTCCATGCCGACCTTGCTGTCCATGAAGCCGTTGTTGGGCGAGTCGAATTGGCCGAGTCCGCTCTTGAAGGAGGTGAGGGCGCTGCCGCCGTACCGCTTGCCGAACGACTCGATCCACCGGTAGGCGTCGATATTTCCCGGGTCCATCGCGGTGATCTTCGAGACGCCGTCCCAGAGACGGCCGCCGAAGTAGTAGCCCCAGGCGTAGTTGAACCAGCCCGGCTCCGAGGGGGTGAAGCCGACGCGGTCGATGTGACCGTCCTTCTCGACCGTCATCTTGTCGCTGATCGCGTCCATCTCCTCCATCGTCTCCGGAGGCTTGTTCGGGTCGAGGCCGATCTCGCGGAACAGTCCGCGGTTGTAGTGGAGCGCGGTGGAGGCGGGCGTGGTCGGCAGCGCGAAGACCTTGCCCTTGTAGGTCATGAGCTGCCAGTAGGCGGGGATGTAGTCGCCTTGGGTGATCCCCGACTCCCGGCAAAAGTCGTCGAGGGGGATGATCGCCCGCTCGTCGGCGTAGTGCGGCACGTTCGGCGAGTAGAGGCCGGCCACGTCCGGCGGGACGCCCGCCGAGATCGCGAACATCGCCTTGTTCTCGATCTCGCTGGTCTGCAGCAGGTCGACGAAGATCTTGTCCTGAGAGGCGTTGAAGTCGTCGACGATCTTCTTGATCGCGTCGAACTCGAATCCGGACCACTTCTCCCAATACTTGATGTGGATCCGACCCGGTTTGTCGTGCTTGAGGGGAACGGTCTCGAGGCCGAATAGGCACGCCGCCATCGCAACGCCGGTGATGGCCAAGCCGGTTCCTCGCACGTTAAGACATATTATCTCCTCTCCCCGCGTCTCCTCTCCCGCCGGGAGAGGTCCGCGCAGCGGGGTGAGGGCGTCTACCCCTACAACCCTTCCACTTCCCGCATCTTCAACCGCTTCATATACAGCTCGAACCGCGGCTGCATTCGCTGCTGCACCTCGCCGAGCGCCTCCGCCGGGGTCGCCTGAAGCAGGTTGATCTTGTCGAACGCGGCGCTCAGGTCGGCGTTGTACTCGCGCCAGATCCCGATCCGCGGCGGGCTCACCGCCCCCGGGCTCTTGGCGAGCTGATCGAAGAGCCGGATATCCGGGTTCGGGTGCGTCCGGAAAAACCACTCGCTGCTCTGCGAAAGCGGCGAGTTCGTGCCGTGGGACTGGCACAGCCGCTCCATCACCGGCTGGCTGTTCATGTACTTGATGAACTCGAACGCCTCGCGCGGATGCTTGGCGCCGCGCGGGATCACCATGATGTCCATCCCGACTCCCACGACGTTCGCACACTCGGGATGCGCGGCGGGGGCCGGGAACGGCGCCACTTTGATCTTCAGATCGGGGGCATACCGGGCGCGGTACATCTGCAGCCACACGCCGTGAAGTTCCATCGCCACCTGCCCGATCAAAAACGAGTTCTGCGGCGAATCGAAGCCGGCGAACCCCTTCTGAAAGTTGTTGATCGCCAGCGCCCCCAGCTTCTTCGGGTAGCTCTGCACCCACTCGAACGCCTCGATGTTCTCCTTCCGGTCGGCAGTCAGGTGGTCTTTGCCGTCGTACAGCCCGCCCCCGAAGTAGTTGGGAAACACCCACATCGACCAGCCCGGCTCGGTCGGCAAAAAGCCGGCCACCTCCAAGTGCCCGTTGGGCCGCTTCACGATCTTGTCGGACATCGCGTCCATCTCCTCGATCGTCTTCGGCGGCTTTTCGGGGTCGAAGCCGGCGTCCCGAAGCAACTTCTCGTTGTACTGGAGGGCGAACGACGTCGGCGTGCTCGGCAGCGCGTACACGTGCCCTTTGTAGGTGCACATGTCCCAGTAGCACTTCACGAAGTCGGTGGGCTTGACTCCGAATTCCTCGCAATACTTGTCCAGGGGTTCGACCGCCCGCTCGTCGGCGTATTGCGGCACGTTCTCGCCCCACAGTCCGGCCACGTCCGGCGGCTCGCCGGCGGAGGTCGCGAACATCGTCTTGTTGCCGATATCGCTCTCGGAAAGCAGGTCGACGAAGATCCGGTCCTGCGAGTTGTTGAACCCGTCGACGGCGTCCTTGATGCCCTGGAATTCGTTACCGGTCCACTTCTCCCAGTAGAGAACGTGAACGCGCCCCGGCGGCTCCTTCCGCTCGGCGATGTTCTCCATGGAGAGCGCCGACGCAACCGCGATCGCGCCGAACGCGGTCGCAATCGCCCCCAGATTAATCCCCATGGCTCAGAACAGGATATCCCGGACATGGAGCGCGGACGTCCTCGTCCGCGTCCGGAAACGTTGCGGGCGTCTTGCGCGTCATATGGAGCGCGGACGTCCTCGTCCGCGTCCGGAAACGTAGTCGACGCCCCGCGCGTCGCCCGGGGACCCAGAACCTGAAACCTGAAACCCAGAACCTAGAGCCCTGAAACCTAGAATCCTACGCGGCGTCTCGCCGCTCCGCGTCGAGCCGCCGAGCATCCATCATCTCCACGAACGCGCGCGCTAGATCGGGTTCGAATTGGCTTCCCGCCCCGCGCTCGATCTCCGTGAGCGCAGCCTCCCACGCCATCCCCTTTCGATAGGGGCGGTCGCTCGTCATCGCGTCGAACGTGTCCGCCAGCGCCAGAAAGAGGGCCACTCGCGGAATCTCGTCACCGGCCAGCCGGTCGGGGTAGCCGCGCCCGTCGTACCGCTCGTGATGGTGGCGGATGCCGGGTAGAAGCTCCGCAAGCTGCGGCACCTTCGAAACAATGAGCTCCCCAAGCACGGGATGCGCCTGCATCGTGCGGAACTCCTCCTCATCCAGCTTGCCCGGCTTCTGCAGGATCGCGTCGGGAACGCCGATCTTGCCGACGTCGTGAAGCGTTCCCGCCCGAAGGATGAGATCGACCTCCTGCGGGTCGGCGCCGACGAACCCGGCCAGGTCGGCGGCGTACCTCGCCACGCGCTCCGAGTGACCTTGCGTATAGGGGTCCTTGGCGTCGACGGCGGCGGCAAGCGCCCGGATCGTGGCGTAAGTGCCGTCCTGTAGCGCTCGGAAGACCCCGGATGGATCGTCCGCGTCGTACCCTTCGACCGCCTCGAAATCCCGAACCTGATTGCGCCCTGACTGCTTGGCGCACGTGAGGGCGAGCTCGGCGGCAACCACGAGACCCTCGGTCTTACCCTTGGCCGCCGAAAGCTCGGCGCAGCCGGCGCTGATCGTCACGTCGTTCAGCCCCGCGCGCACCGCGTGATAGAGCGCCTTGGCCTCGCCGACGGTGCCGCCGGGAAAGACCACCGCAAACGTGTTGCTGCCGTAGCGCGCCACCTCCGCCAGCTCGGGCGCGTTCGCCTTGACCGCCTGGGCGACCTGCTTGAGAATCCGGTCGCCTGCGGCGTGGCCGTGGCACTCGTTGAAGTGGGCAAACCCGTCGATGTCGATGAACAGGAGCGCGAAGCTTTCGCCGCTGGCCGAAGTTCGGGCCGCCTCGTAATCCAGCCGTTCTTTGAACCGGCGATGGTTGTCCAACTCGGTCAGGGGATCAAGGTCGATCATCGCCATCAGGCGCGCCTCGGAATCCTGGAGTGAGACCGACATTTCGTTGAACGCCGTCTGAAGCAGCCCGACCTCGTCGTGGCGCTCGACCGCCAGCTGCTCCGGCCACTCGCCGCTCTGGAGCTTGTGGGCCGCTTCGACAAGAGCCCCCAAAGACTTCGCGATCTTCGCGCTGAACGCCGAGCCCGCGAGAAGCGTGCACGCCGCGATGAGCCCGAGGATCGAAACGAATGCGACGCTCATCTGCCGGTACGGGCCGAGGAGCTCGTCCACCGGCCGCAGCACCACGAACCCCATATGGTCGTCCGACGTCGTGTCGGGCAGCGTCGCGTACCGCGCCGCGTAGGTGCGCCCGCCAAAAGTCGTCTCGAACGTCGCGGAGATTTCGCGGAGGGTGAGCCCCGCCAGCCGTGAGCTTCCGCCCGCCATGTGCCCGTTGTGGACGAATGCCACCTCGAGCGAGCCCTGGTCGAACACGTCGTCCCGATCGAGCCGCCGATAGGCGATCACCGCGCCTTGAAGGTACTCGCCGATCTTCAGCGGCTCTGCCGAGGCAACCATGAGGGTGCCGTCGCGCTCGACGATGCCGTGCCATTCGTGCCCCTTGAGCGCTTCCGTCGCCCCGGAATCGAGCGCGCTCGAGCTCAATCCGGCGGCTCCAAGCGGCTTTCCGGTTCGCCCAACGAGGGCCAACCCATCGACGCCAACCTGCGTCTTGTATTCGCCGAGTGGCCCCTCGACCGTCTTCGGGTCGTCCGTCGAGGCGAGGCTGGCGAGACGCCGGTCCGTCGCGAAGAAGCGGGTGAGCGCGTTGAGCGACTCGGCCCGGTCCTTAATCATCCAGGAGAGGAAGCCCGCCGTCGACCGGGAATCTCTGCGAATCGTCTCCGTCACCTGCCGGTTGGCGAGTCCGTAGAAGGCCACCAGCACCGCCGCGCCGAAGCCGGCGCAGATGCACAGGACGAGCAACCGGATACGGGACGCCAGCGAGCCGTTCATCTTCCTACCGGTGCGTCCTCAGCGTGAGCGCAGCGCCGGATTCGACCGGCTCTCGCTTGGAATACGTCTCGCCTGACTCGTGCCAAACATGAACCGTGTAGGTTCCCGGCCGCACATCCGGAATCGAGAAATGGCCCTTTCCGTCCGCGACCGCGTAATACGGCGTGTCCACGCACATCACGTAGGCGCTCATCTCGGAGTGCACGCTGCATAGGAGCACGGCGAGGCCCGGACGGTCGAACACCTGGCTCTTCGACTTGCCGCGCGCGTACATGCCGAAGTCGAACTTCTCGCTGTGATACTCCGTGAACACGTTGTGGAACACGGTGTCGTGGTTCGGAAACTCGACCTTCGTGCCAACCGTCACCACCGTGATGTGGGGGATGAACTTCCGGTCCCGCTGGTCGATGACGACGCCGTGAAGCGGCTTGGCCCCGCTTGCCCCTTCCAACCAAACCACCGCGTGCCCAGCCGCGCGCCCGTTTGAGAGCGCGACCGTGCCACCGACGTTGGTGTGCGCGGTGGCGAGAAGCGCGGTGAGGAGCAGGGCGTTCATGTCAGAAGTGAAGCTGAAACATCATTCGAAGGGTCCAGCCGATCAGGCCGTTTCCCGTCACATATCTATTGTCGGCGCCCGAACCCCATCCGTAGTTAAGATTCACCGCCAGGTTGGGCGAGACGACCTGACGGATTCCAACTGTGTGGAGCAGCGTGATCGGCTCGTTGGGGGTTGCGTCGTTATCCTGGCCGTACTGCAGCCCCTCGGTCCGGAAGACCGCTTGGGTTCGCGAAAGCTTCGGAATCCGGTACATGGCGTCGATGTAGTAGCCCCACGCCGCCGCGCTCGATCCGGTCCCCGCCATCAACTCGCCGCGCATCACGAGGCGGGGCGCCGTCCAGCGGGCGTCGAGCCCGTAGACTTCGGCCCCGTGAGCGAGATCGGCCAGGAAGTCGCCGCCGAGAATGAGGTCCCCGCGATTCGTTTGGAGGCGCAAACTGGCGTGGTCCGGGCGCTTCGGCACGATCTGGGTCGGCTCGGGCGAAACGTCCACCAGGGCGGTCTGCACCTGAAGATCGGGGCCGCCAAACGTGAGCTCGGCGCCGGTGTCGTCGCGGGTCAGGCCGAGCGTGGCGTTGAGGGGCGCGATGCGCTCGAGCGGAATGTGGTTGAAGCCGTTATAGAACTGATCCGACCAGGTGCTGAAGCCGAACGCGGTCTTGAACCGTCCCAGGCGAAGAATCCGATCCTTGTCCTCGAGCGTGACGCACGCCTCGTCGTATGAATTGTGCCCGCCTAAGCTCAGTCCTGAGACCGTCGCCTTCACGTTCGGGCTCAAGCGAACGTTCGTCTCGCCCCAGCTCAAATAGTGGTAGAGGCCCTGGTGAACCCGGCTCGAAGTGAAGTAGCTCTCGAGGGTGGTTTCCTGGCTGATCTGCGCCCGGGCAGCGCCGAGGGCAGCCAAACAGGTACCCGCTACCAATGCCCGCAATCCAACCATCCGCCAACCTCCTTATCGGCATCGAGGGCGCGAACCCTTGGCTAACTAGTCGGAGAGTGCGAGAAAAGTGGCTAATTTCGACGAGTTTTCGTCGCGAATGAACCTTTCCTAGCTAGGACGGCCTGGCGATGACCGGGCTGCGACCGTGCATGGAGAAGTACTCGAATGCCTCTTGGATCGTCGGCACCGAGCGCCCACCCGCGTAGGTCGGATCGATCTTGGCTGCCGCCTCGTTCGAGGTCACCGCGAGCTGGTCGAGCCTGTTGGCGGCCTGGACCGCCTTGTCGTACGCGGTACGTCCCTGGTCATCCTTGGGTAAATCCCTCGGCCGAACGGCGCGAGCATAAAGGCTCGCGCAAGCCGAGAGGGCGAACTGGGCGCCGGCCGAGCCCTTCTGAGCATCCACCGCCGCTTGCGCGTACCGGTAGGCATCTGCCGCCTTGCCCTGCAGCCCGTTGACGAGCGCGAGGGCGGTGAGCGCCTGGTAGGAGTCGGGCTTCGCCCGGCTCGCCAGCTTGCACATCACCTCGGCGTAGGCGTACTGAAAAGTCTTGTCATCCGGCTTGGCCGTCGCCGCCGTCTTGACCGCCGAGTTCGCCTCCTCCACGTACATATCGAAGTTGAGGGGATCGGCGAGCACCGAGAGCTCGAAGAAGTGCCGCGCCTGCTGGAAGTTGAGGGTGTGGTTGGAGAGGGCGGACAGGAGATAGTTGACCTCTGTTCGCTGCCCTTGATCCTTGAGCAGCGAATTCGCGATGCTCTGCGACGTGCCCAGCTTGTTGCGCCGGAGGGCGATCGAAGCCTGGGCGGTGTTCACGCCGGGATTGAACGCGTCGTTGAGTTCGGCGTCCGACATCGAGGCATCGCTGGCGTCCGGTTTGTTCTGGTGGTCCAGGATGAGCGCGCCCAGCGCCTGGGCGTACGCGTCGGAGGAGTTGGCCCCGACCCGCTTCAGCGTTTCGAGCGTGATGAGCCCGTCCTCGAAGCGGCCCGCGCGCATCTGGCAGTAGGCCAGCCGGTCGGCAAGATCGGCGCGGGAGGGCGAAGCCTTGAAGATCGGATCGAGCGCATTGATCGCATCCGAGAAGCGGTCCGCGTTCACGGCGGCGTCGACGTACTTGGTGATCTGGGCCGGATCCTTTGGCGCGGCGTCGAACATCGCATCGACAAACTT
>DATGIR010000396.1:0-6905 GCA_035295605.1 Fimbriimonadaceae bacterium
TAGATATGAGGTCGAGGCCGACGCAGCCATCGACGACGAATTGCTCCTGAAGAAGCACTGGAGCTTTACAATCGCCGACGATGCGCGCGCAGAGCTCCCGCCGCTCGAGGAGATTCAGCTCAAGGCGGTTTCGCAGGTCAACGAACTTCGGGCGACCCTTGGGCTTCCGAACGTTCACCCGGAGCCCTCGCTGTGCGCCGCGGCGCAGGGACACGCCGCCTACATGCGCGACTCGGGGCACGTGTCTCACGAAGAGGCCTATGCCGCGAAGACCTATGTCGGCTACTCGCTCAACGACCGGCTTTCGGCGTTCGGGTTCGTCGGCGGCGCGGCGGAAGACGTCGGCTACCTGAGCCGTAAGACGTTCGCCGACACGATCCGGGCCCTGTTCGATGCCCCCTACCACCGCGTGGCGTTCCTCCAGCCCGGCTCACCCCAGATCGGGACCGGCATTGCCGACGATCGCGTGGCGCTCGACTTCGAGATGAACCAGGTCGAGGGCCTCACGGTTTCCCCGTGCGACGGTCAGGGGCACGTCCCTTCGAGCTGGAACGGCTTTGAGACGCCGAATCCGCTTCGCGCTCATGGCGGGCAAGCGGTTACCGGCTATCCCATCGTAGTTGCAGCTTTTGGCGCTCACCCTGTACAAATCGCGGACGGATCCGTTTCGCTCAAGACGGACGGGCGCCCGGTCGAGTGCTACCTGAACACACCCAGGAACGACGATCAGCTCCACTCGACGCTGCTTCTGATTCCCGTTCACCCGCTCGCGTCCGGACGGTATGAGGCGCAGGCTGAGCTCACGCTGGCAAACGGGACGACCAAGAGCATTCGCTGGTCGTTCGAGGTTAATTAGCAGACTCGACGGAGCCCCCGGTAACCTACGCCGATGCGCGGGGTTCCGGTTGCCGTGGTCGCTTGGGCGCTTGCAGCCTCTGCAAGCGCCCAAGACTTTTCACCGGTGCCCGTTCGCAACTACCGGCCCTACTCCACGCTCTTCCTTCGCTTCGTTCCGGGACGTCCGCCTCTCGGTCTGGGCGAAACCGAATGGAGCCTGGGCGCGTTGGCCGCGAACCAGGTGAATTACGTCCCAAACCGGACCTTTAGGCCCGTCGCGGTCGAGGATATCGAGCTCGATCGGCTCGACGTCCGGTACGCGCGGGGAATCGGCAAGGGCTGGGAGCTGGCGTTCGAAGCGCCGATCGAAGATTTGGGCCCGGGGTTCATGGATCCCATCATTTCTTGGTACCACCACACCTTCTTGCGCCTGCACACAATTCGGGACAAGGTGGCTTTCGGCGGCCACCAGGTGTTCTCGCCCGCCGGAGGCCCCTTCGCAGGTGGTTTTGGTGTGGGCGATACCAGCCTCTTCGCCTCGAAGTCCCTTGGCGGCGCATCGTTCGTAACCGCCGGGCTCAAGCTGCCCACGGGCGATCCCGATGCGCTTCTCGGGAGCGGGGGCGGTGACGCCGGAATCGCCGGGCAGACGGGTTGGCGGCTCGGACGCCACTTCGGATTGACCGTGAACGGAGGCGCTGTCGTGCAGGGCACGGCGGCCAGGCTCAAACACACCCGGGCCATCGTGCTTCAAGGAGGTTGGACCTTGGCGTACGCTCAGAACTCGCGGGACGTTTGGCTCGTGCAGGCCAACTATGAGCAGTCGCCGTTGATCGAGGGGATCGAGTCCCTCGACAAGGTCGAACCGAGCACGACGTTCGCCTACCGGCGGGCGCTCTCGGAGCGGCAGTCGCTGACCGCCTACTTCACGGAGGACATCAACCCGTTGAACTCCAACTTTCCGTCAGGCGCAAACACGGGCCCCGACTTTGTTATCGGGCTGGTTTGGAATTGGCGGCTCTAGGCGGCGCCTAAGCCTGGTGCGAATAGACGCTGATGCGCCGGCGCTTCTCCGGCCCTTCGAACTTCACTTGGCCGTCGATGGTGGCGAAGATGGTGAAATCGCGGCCAATGCCGACGCCCACGCCGGGGTGAAACTTGGTGCCGCACTGCCGAACGAGAATGTTGCCGGCCCGAACGACCTCGCCGCCGTACTTCTTGACGCCGCGGAACTTCGGCTTGGAGTCGCGGCCGTTGCGCGAGGAACCTTGTCCTTTCTTATGTGCCATTAGCTTCCTGCCTCCACCGAGGTGACGCGCACGTGGGTCTGCGGCTGCCGGTGCCCCCAGTGCTTGCGCTGATTCTTCTTGGGCTTGTAGTTGAACGCCTCGATCTTGGGCCCCTTGGCCTGGCGGACGATCTCGGCCTGAACCTTGGCGCCCTTGATAAAGGGCGTGCCGACCTTCTGCTTGGCGCCGTCCATCACGAGAAGAACCTCGTCGAAGGTGATCTTTGAGCCCGGCTCGCCCTCGATCTTCTCAATGATGAGAATGTCGTCCTTGGCCGCCTTGACCTGCTTGCCACCCGTCTTCAAAATCGCGTACATCGGTTCCTGCTCTCGCGCAACAGCGCACACGCGGCTCGCCGCGCAAGGCTAATAATATGGCACATCGAGCCTACGCCGCGCTACGCCAGTCGGCCATGTGGCTGACGATTTCGGGGTCAAACCGGCCCGGATCGCTCACAAGGGAGTTGCCCTCGTCCTCGTACAAGGCCAGAAGCACGTGGAGAACGCGCGCCAGGAGGGGGATCCGGTCGCCGGTCAGGCCGATGGGGCCGCCGCCGTCAAACCGCTCGTGAAGGGCGTAGAGCGACGGGAGGAGCACCCGGCACTCGGAGACGGACTCCATCTCGTCGAGCAGGGTCTGCGCCTGATCACGGTCGGCGACGCGATAGGTCGGGGCGATGAGCAGGAGCGAGCGGAGAATCGAAACCTGGGTGGCGGAAAGCGGGAGCCGGTTGGCAAGCGCCTCGAGCTCCTCGCCGGAATTGGTTAGGAACTTCGCGGATTCCACCTCCAGCCCCTTGGCAATCCACTTCTCCACCTCAATGGGGCGAATCGTCTCTCCAGCCTCAGCCGAGCCGACAAAGGCATCGCAAAACGCAAGCTGGTTTCGGCCGCTGCGCTTGGCTTCGAACAGCGCAGAGTCGGCCGCCTTGAGCAGCGATTTCGGCTCGGCCGCGCACTCGGGGTACGTGGCGCAACCGATACTCACCGTAAGATGGCGGCTCCGGCCGGTGCTGGAGACGAAGGGCTCAGCCTCGACCCTCGTGCGGATCCGGGAAGCAACCTCGAGGGTGGCCTCCCGATTGCTGCCGGGCATGATCACGGTGAACTCTTCACCGCCGTAGCGAGCGGCGAGGTCGTAGGGCCGAACGCAATGCTTAAGCGTGTTAGCAACTTGCTGGAGGGCGGCGTCGCCGGCGTCGTGACCCTCTTCCTCGTTGAAGGCCCGGAAGTGGTCGACGTCGATCATCAGCACGCCGACCGGATGGTCGTTTCGTTTGGCCTCGGCAAACCGGCGAAGCAGGAACTCTTGCATGGTCCGGTGGTTCGCGATGCCGGTAAGGGCATCCTTCGAGGCGCGCTGCTCGGCGGTTTCGTACATATACGCCGCATTGAGCGCGAGTGAAAGGTGCTCGGCGAACGTCTCGAATAGCTCGCGGTGATCCTCGAAAAGCGGGTCTTCCTTCTTCGCGATCAGCTCGAGGATGCCGAGCAGGTGCTCACCGACGAGCAACGGGAGCACGCAGAGGCTGCCGGCGGGCAGGTAGCAGAACTGCGCCTCGAGCCCGGCGGTCATGATGTGGTCGGTCACGTCCTTGACGATGCAGGGCGCCCGGGAGGCGCCCACCAGCTCGGCGACGCAACCGGCGCCGGTAAGCGGGGCAATCGTCTGAATGGTCTGCTGACCGGACCGTGTGATGCCTACGCTGGCGGAGAGGTTGAAGACGCCGTCCTCATCAGGTGTCCAGAGGGCTACCGCGGCCAGGTCCGTAGCCGAGGCAATCTCGTGGGCGGCAGCCATGCAGACTCGCTCGACCGACTGGTTTGCGGCAAGCACGCGGCCAACCCGCTTGAGCGCGTTGGCAAAGCGAGCGCTTTGGGTCGCTTGACGCCGCGCGGTTTGCTCCTCGTCGGCGTTGGTGACAAGGACGAAGACTTCCGAAACATGCTCGGCGGCCGCCCGCTTACCCGGCTTCTTCGCGGTAGCCGGTTGAAGCGGCCCGGCAAAGAACCGGAGCCCGTCCAGGTAGAAGCTGGCGGTCCCTCCCCCGGCCGCATCGAGCAGGCCGGCAAGCTGGGTTTGGAGGATGTTCGCGTCAACGGCGAGATCGGGAACCGAGCGTGCCAGTCCCCAGGTTCGGCGGACGATGCCAAGCGCGTCGATCACGGCGACGCCGACCTGGCTCTTGTCCATTCCCGCGAATGGGCCTGGGAAGGGGACTTCGATCGTGAGTGAGCTGCCATCCGGAAGCGGGATGCCCAACGGGAACCCGGTTGCATCGTCGAGGTCTCGGCCCTTCAAAACTGAGATGCCGAGTTCGCGAAGTATCCGGGTGAGTTGGGATTTGGCGTCGTCCAGACTCACGATTAGGAAAAATTGTCGGTTCAGGTTCCCTGGAACCCAACGGGCTGAGACGGTTAAGTGCTAAGTTTCTTCAAGCCGGACGCCCTTCCCGACCGTGGGTCCCAGGCCTCAAACCATTTAGCCACCCGTATGCGACTAAGAATAATGCGCTTCCGCTTCGTTGTTGTGTTAATGGCCGCCGTGGCCGGATTGCTTCTTGCCGGTTGCGGAGGCTCGGGTGGAGGCCCTACCAACCTCATTTACACCACCGACTGGACGAACTTCCAGGGAGCGACCGGAGGACAGAGCGAGATCGTTACGCTGTTCAACCCGACCGGGGCGCAGATCGGTCAGATAACGCTAAACCAGGGCTCCACGCCCGCCTCCACGACGACGACCTTCATGAATCTGCCGGGCGGCAGTTACCACATCGAGGTTCAGCTGTTCTCGAGCACCAATGGGGGGGGCACGCAGGTTGGGCAGCTCGACGCACAACTCAACGTGCCGCAGGTCAAATCCTTTGCGACGACAGTCGGGGGAACCGTGGCGAGCATCGGGGTGACGCCCAGCCGGGCCTCGGTGCCGCTGCAGGAGAGCGTTCAGTTCTACGCCTCGGGCTACACGTCGGCGGGAACCGCCACGTTCCTGGCTGCCAACTCGATCACTTGGAGCGTGCTCGGATCGAACGGCACCATCGATCCCGCGAGCGGGCTGTTCCTGGGGACTAACCCCGGTACTGCCTCGGTTCAAGCGGCGCAATCGTCGAGCGGCCTGAACGGCGCAGCGACCGTTACGGTAACGCAGATCGTGACCACGCACGGCGTCTGGACGATCATGGTTTACATGAACGCGGCCAACGATCTATCCACCTACAGCCTGGCCAACTTCACCCAGATGCAGCAGGTGGCCAACGCGGGCACGAACGTGCGAACTGTGGTGCAGTGGAAACAGGTTAGCTCCCTTCCCTATCCCGCCCAATTCAACGGAACGCGGCGGTACCTCATCCAGCCCAGCCAGAGCTCGACGATCGCCTCGAAGCTCGTGCAAGACCTGGGATCGGGCTTCGACATGGGCAATTTCCAGACGCTGACCAACTTCATCAACTGGGCCAAGACCTACTACCCGGCCGATCACTACGCCCTGATCGTTTGGGACCACGGCGCCGGATGGCAGCGCTCGGTTTCCAGCCTGAGGACCAGGGCGGTCAGCTTCGATAACGAGACCGGGTCGGTGATTCAGACGTGGCAGCTCTCGCAGGCGCTCGGGAACAACACGTTCGACATCCTTGCCTGGGATGCGTCCCTGATGCAGATGGCGGAGGTCTCGGATGAGATCCGAAGCAAGGTTACCTACATCGCCGGCAGCGAGGAGAGCCCGCCGGGGTCCGGCTACCCGTACAACTTGGCGCTCGGGCCGTTCTACGCCAACCCGAATCAGACGGCGCTCGCACTTTCGAAGTCGTTCGTCGATGCGATGGTAAACGGTTACGCCAGCACGCAATACAAGATAACCCAGAGCGTGATCGATACGTCCAAGCTTCCGGCGGTGCTGACCGGGATCAACGACCTTGGCACCGCGCTCGATGCCAATGCATCGGCCGTAAGTTCGGCGATACCCACTGCGCGCAACAACACTCAATCGTACAGCCTGGTGGAAGGCTTCTACTACTTCGATCTCTATGATCTAACGAGCAAGTTGGACACCGGTATCTCGATAACCGCCGTCAATAACGCGGATGCCGAAATCCGCGCGGCGGTGAAGAGCGCGGTTGTCTGGGAGGGGCACAACGGCCTATCGCCGGGAAGCCACGGGATCTCGATCGACTTCTCCACGTCGAGCGTCTTCGCCGGCTACGCCAGCGACTATGCGCAGCTTCGAATGGCCACCGACACCGACTGGGCGACGTGGCTGGCGCAAGCCCCCTGAGACCCCGCCCAGCAATTGCACCGCTAGCAGCCTCACTCGTTTATTGAGCCTTGGGTCCTAGCCCGGTAGTAAAGCCGTTATGAGCCCGGGCTCGGGGAGGGAAGAAGCTGGGTGAGGCTGAAGCACAGCATCCTCCGGCCTCAATTGGAAGATTCGCCACCTTCCAGCCACACCCTCCAGCCAGGGGCCGGATTCGCCACCCGGCCCCCTTCTGCTTTTGCTTAGTCCTTCTTCGGCGGCGCGACCGCCTTTCCAGGGACGATTCGAAGGGTCTCCACCACCGGCTTCTCGATCGTTTTGATGATGCTGCCGCCGGTCTCTTCGGTCACGAAGGCGACCACGATCATCGTCTTCCCGTCTTGCAGCACGTACTTGCTGGTCGTTTCCTCGCCGCCGTCGCGCATGACTTTGAGCGCGTGGATCATCATCGCCGGACCGGCGGGAAGGGTCACCGCTACCGGTTTCTCTTCGCCCGGCACGTGCTCACGCACCGCCTCCGCCGCACCCGCG
>DATGIR010000397.1:0-6453 GCA_035295605.1 Fimbriimonadaceae bacterium
CGAGGCGAGGAGGGCGCGCGCTCTCAGTATCTCCTCGTCTTCACAATGCAGGGCGCATCGCCTTTCACCTGAGCGAAGCACCCGGCCGAGATCCTCCTCACGATCTACAAGCAGCGAACCCGTCGAGCTGCCTACGAACACCTTGATGCCCGGTGTTCCCGGCAGCTGCTCCAGTTCGGGAAGCTGCTCGACGTTCTGGGTCGTCGCCCCAATGAAGAAGGCGTAGTCGCACCAAGCCCGACCCGTTGAGCGCGCCAACTTGTCGGCGAGCGCTTCCGCCGAGGTCGTGGCCGGATCCGTGTTGGGCATCTCGAAGATGGTCGTCACGCCGCCACAGATGGCCGCTCGCGTGCCCGACTCGATGTCTTCCTTATGCGTGGCGCCTGGCTCCCGAAAGTGAACCTGGGTGTCGATGACGCCGGGCAGCGCATGAAACCCCTCGGCACGCGCCTCGACCCGCCCCGACTCGCCGAAGGTTCCGATCTTGGCAATCCGGCCATCCTCGACGGCGATGTCACCTTCGACGATCCCGTCCGGCGTCACAACCGACGCGCCGCGAATGACCAAATCGTAGGGCACATCCTATTCTGGACTGCCGGCAGCGAGCCGATAATAAGCCTGGCATGATCGCTTGGATGTTCCTGTCCGCGCTGGGTGTAAGGCCGATCGACTTTCCGGAGCTCCCACCGGCGCCGCAAATCGCGCTCGGGCGAGCGGTCTATCGCCGAGGTGCGGGTATCGACCGCACTTTGTTCGAGGATCGGGCCACTCTAGGCACCTGGTTCGACGGCCGAATCCGGCGAGCGGTCGACACGGCGACGTGGGTGAGTCCAAGCCTCGTGGCCAGATGGTACGGGTATCTCGCCGAGCGCGACGGCTGGTCAGACGAAGTCATCGCCCGCCGTTGGGCCGATTCTCGAAAGCGGCTCGATGGAAGGCTCACCTACGTCGTTCGCCTGGCCGCGTTTCCGCGGCTTGATCCGCTGGAGTTTGGAATTGGCGCGCCACCCCGACCGGAAACCATCAAGGGCGTCCGATTTCGCCTCTCGTTTGCACCTCCTGCGCGCCGATTCCACATTCCCGCTGCGGAAGTCGTAGCTTCGACGCTCGGCACCTGTGCAGCAGCGTTCGAGAAGGAGGATCCGGCACCCGTGACGGGCCGGGCATTCTTTTCGCTGACCGAGCTAGCACCGCTCTTCCTGGCAGATGGAGAGGCCGACGAACCGGACGACGGGATCCCCCTCGGCGAGTACTACGGCGCGGTATACGTGGCGAGCTTCCCGGTCGTGCCCGCGATGCGAAGCACGAAGTCCTTGAAGTTGACGGTGCAGCTTCCATCGAAGCGCGAACACGCCGAATTCCAGACGCGCGAGCTACTCTGGACGCCCCAGTCGCGGGTTCCCGACGAAGAGTAGCGCCGGCTCTGGTAAGTTTGGGTGTGGTCGTCGCGACATTCAATGCCGCATCCGTGCGCGCCCGCCTTCCCATCGTGACCGAGTGGCTCGCCGAGCATGAACCGGATCTGCTCGCCGTCCAGGAGACCAAGGTCGAGAACGACAAGTTTCCGCTCGACGAGTTTGAGGAGCTCGGTTACCACCTCATCCTGAACGGCCAGAAATCTTGGAACGGGGTTGCCACGCTTTCCAAAGCACCTGCCTCGAATCCGGTAGTCGGCTTCGTCGACGACCTCTTTCCAGAGGATGCCCGCGTGCTGACGTGCGAACTCAACGGGATCACATTCATCAACACGTATGTCCCCAACGGCAACACGGTTGGAAGCGATAAGTGGGAGTACAAGCTTCGATGGCTCGATCGGTTTCGCCGGATGCTGAGCGAGAGGTACCGGCCCGACCAGCCGGTTGTCTGGCTGGGCGACATCAACATCGCCCCAACCCCGGATGACGTGTTCGACTCTCCCAAGATGCTTGGAAAGGTGGGGCACCATCCCGACGAGTTCTCAAGACTCGAGGGAATCCGCCAGTGGGGTTTGATCGATCTGTTCCGGCTCCATCATGCGGGGCCCGGTGACTACACCTTCTGGGACTTCGTCATCCCGCGGTCGGTCGAACGAAACCTTGGTTGGCGTATCGACCACATCTACGGCACCCAGCCCATCGCCGATGCGTGCCGGCGCTGCTGGGTCGATAAGGCGCCCCGGACGATGGAGCGGCCCAGCGACCACACGTTTGTGTTGGCCGAATTGGATTGGTAGGGTCGTGATTGCGCCCGCGCTCTTAGCCTATGCCCTCCTCTACCCTCGGGCTGCGGCGCTGGCCGCCTGGGGCGCCGACACCCTTCGCCTCACGCAGCGGAGCTGCTATCACGCGGAACTTGCCCTATATCTAGAGAATGGATCCGGGCGACCGGTCGATCTTGGCGCCGAAGCCAATTTGATCCTCGCGTTCGCCGCCGCCGCCGAGTACGAGCCGAAGTTCTTGCCCGATCTTCGTGCGGCGGAGGGATGCCTGGACCGCTACTGGGACGCGTCCGGCGCCACGCCGGGATACGCCGACTACCCCATCCGCGAAGGGGAGCAGACAGAGAAGTCGTACTCGAACAACTCCGTCCTGGCGGTGGCCCTTGCCGGAGCTGCCAGGGTCACCAAGTCTGACGAAGACGCTCAGCGCTGCTCAAAGGCGCTCAGGTTCGCCCTTTCGGGCGAAGATGCCAAGGCAGGCGGCATCCCGGACCGCGTCGGCGGTCCCAAGTCCGCGAACACCACCGCACTGACGGCGCTCGCGATCCTTCGTCAGAGCGAAATCTCCTCGCCGGCCCACGCGGAGCAGCTTTACGTTTGGATCCGCACCAACCTTCGCGATCCTGCAACCAATCTCCTTCGGCCGCGTCTGGTCGAGGCGGGGGTAGCGCCCGGATATCCGTTGCCGTCGGATACGGCCCAGTTGATCGAACTGGCCTGCTTGCTCGCAGGCGCGACCGGCGAGCTGAAGTATGCCGAGCAAGCCCGACGCCTGGAGATGCTGAGCATCGAGCGATGGCTTCCGGCAGGGAAGATTGATGCGGAGACGCTCGCCGGTACGCAACTCGCCGAAGCCTGGATCGACCGAATCCGCCGCTGCCCGGGCAAGGGTGAGACGTATGGCGCCGCTCTCCAGGCATACGCGGCCCTCCAAGCGCTTCACGACTCCGGCCGGGACCGGGCGGGCCACTATGGGCATCGCTTCGCGGAACCGCCGGCCGGAGCGTGGAGCGTTGCGGATCAGTCCGCTGCCGCGTGTGCGTTCTTCACAACCGCCCTGGCCCTCCGAAACGCGAAAGGATAGTTTTCCTTGGATCCTCGCAAAAGTTGGTGTACAATGCCTCATCTAAACGTTTAGACAGAGCGTTTAGACGAAACGCTTAGATAAGGCACGATGGCACCGACTCTTAAGGAGATCGCCAGGCGCAGCGGCGTATCGATTGCGACGGTCTCGTACGTCGTGAATAACGGCCCGCGTCCGGTTCTGCCCGCAACCCGGGAGAGAGTTCAACGCGTCATCGACGAGCTCAACTACCGTCCCAATGCCGCCGCGCGGAGCCTGCTGAAGAAGCGAACGAACACGGTGGGCGTCGTGTTTCCTTACACCGCCGGCGACATCTTCGACAATGCCTACTTCAGCCGCGTGCTTTCGGGCATCGTCGACCTAACGACAGTCCATCACTGCTCGACGATGCTCTTCACCGGTATGGCCTGGGAAGAGGCCGAGTTGAACATTCCCCAGTACAGCGACGGCCGGTGCGACGGCATCGTGCTGATTGCGCCTCCGAGCCCCTGCCAGTTGATCGGTGAGCTCGAGGCGCGCAACGTCCCCCTGGTCGTGATCGGCACGCGTCCGGCGGGTGACGAGTGGAGCGTCGTGGATGTGGATAACGTCGAGGCCGCGCGCATCGCCGTCGGCCATCTTTTCGATCTCGGCCATCGGCGAATCGGGCTCATCGGCGGCAATCCGCGCTCCACGAGCAGCCCTGAACGCGAGCAGGGTTACCGCAAGGCGTTCGCAGAGCGGGGCGTGCCGGTGGATGAAACGCTAGTGCTCCCGGCCGCGAGCACGCTCGATGCCTCCGAGGAGGCATGGACACGGCTCATGCGCCGCGAGCGCGACCGGCGTCCAACCGCTGTTTTCGGCGTTCAGGATGCCATCGGCGAGCTGGCGATACGGGTGGCTCGAAGCCTAGGGCTCCGAGTTCCCGAAGACCTCAGCGTGATCGGATTCGACGATCTCGCCTTCGCGGCGACCCTCGACCCACCGTTAACGACCGTTCGCCAACCCCTCCGCCACATCGGCGCGGAGGCCACTCGCCTCCTCTTCGATCGTATCGACGGGAAGTTCACGGGCCACAGGCAGGTCTTGTTGGACTTCGTACTCGTCGAACGCGCTTCGACTTCGCAACCGCCTGGCGCTACCTAGCTCGTCCGGCTCTCGTCAATCGCTTCCCATCGTTGGGATCTTGTCAATGGAGAACATAAATGCAATCTAGAAGGGCTTTCACTCTTATTGAGCTCCTCGTCGTGATCGCGATCATCGCGATCCTCGCCGCCATCCTCTTCCCGGTGTTCGCGCAAGCGAAGAAGCAAGCCAAGGGCGCGGCCGACCTTTCGAACGTGAAACAGGAAGGGCTCGCCCTCCTGATGTACGCGAACGATGTCGATGACCTCTATCCGTGGGGACTCTGCGCTAACTGGTACCCGGATGGATGGGTGACCATCTGCCAGCCGTATGTCAAGAACATGCAGATCTATCGCAGCCCGCTCGAGACCAGCACCTCGATTCCGTGGGGAACCTGGACGGGAACGGCCGTGTCGTACGCGGGCAACGCCTATATGATCCCGGTCGGCGCGGATGTCCGAAACTCGGCCACCCTCGCCTCCTGGTGCGCGCCTCCCGCATACAACGCGAACGAGCCGGTGAGTTGCGTTTTGCACGGCATCATGTCATGGACGGCCCAGGTTTCGGGTCAGCAGAGCATTGGCGGCGGCGGCATGATGGATAAGGCGGCTCTCACGACCACCGAGGTCACCCAACCGGCCAACACCATCGCGCTCACGGTTCGCTTCAACGGCGATGCCCTGAAGCAAAATCCGGGCAGCCCGGGCAATGTGACCCAGTTCGATTGCGGCGGTGTGCTCCACTCGCTTCCGGCAACGAACGGCTCGTGGCTGGGCGACAACATGGACTGGTGCGGCGGTTCGGAGATCCCGAACGGCAAGCGCGCCATCGACCTCAACACCTCCCACGGCCGGTACGGCGCGGTGAGCCAGATTCGAGACAATGGTAAGTCCAACTTCGTGCTCTGCGACGGACATGCCAAGTTGCTCGATATCGCCTCCACCAACCCAGACCCGGACAACCGCTGGGATCTGAATATGTGGGATGCGCTTCGATAGCGCTTCCATCGCCGGCCGCGAGCTTGCTCGCGGCCGGTGGGCCATGCTTCCGCTCTGCCTGATTGCCTTCGCGTCGGTCTCTGGGTGCGGTGGTCCTGAGCCGATCAAGTCGCTCAAAACGACCGGTCAGATGACGGACGCGGATCGACAAAAGATGGCGGATGCCATGGCCGCCGGCAACAAGAAGTCGGACGACGAGCAAAAGCAGTGGCGCATCGATCATCCGGCCGAAGCGGCCAAGATGGACGCAGATCGGGCGAAGGCCGGCATGCCCCCGATCGGCAAGCAGTAAGGCGCGGACGCCGGACGGCTTCTTTCGATAACCGGGTAGGGGCATCGTGGCACTAGATGCCCCGCCGGTTTCGATGCCAGCGATTGAAGGCTCGCGAACCTTCGCCAAGGTATAACGTAGAGTCCGCCCGTCCGACCAACGACGCCTGGATTCGCGCGCGGACTTCAGAGGACACCGGGTGCCCAAGCAAGCCGTTAAACAACACACTGAATCGCCTGCCGAACTCGAGCAGTACTACCGCGAGATGCTCTTCATCCGGCACTTCGAAGAGAAGTGCAACGTCGCCTACCGACAGGGCAAAGCCGGCGGCTACATGCACGTCTACATCGGAATGGAGGCGTTGGCGGTCGGCTGGCTCAACGCGATCAAGAAGGGTCATGACTACGTCATCACCGCCTACCGCGACCACGCCCACGCCTTGCTCTTGGGAACCGATCCTGTCGCGGTGATGGCCGAGATCATGGGCCGCAAGGCTGGCACCAGCGCCGGCAAGGGCGGCTCGATGCACATCTACGACCCGGCCCACGGAATGTTTGGCGGGTGGGGCATCGTCGGCGGCCACATCCCGCTCGGAACCGGCCTCGCGTTTGCTTCCCGCTACCGCGGCGACGACCGCGTGACCCTCAACTTTCTCGGCGACGGCGCCGCCAACCAGGGCGTCGTCTTTGAATCGCTCAACATGGCCGGGCTCTTCGAGCTGCCTTGCATCTACATCGTAGAGAACAACGAGTTCGCGATGGGCACGCGACTCGAGTTCCACGCTGCCGATCCTGAGCTT
>DATGIR010000398.1:0-2403 GCA_035295605.1 Fimbriimonadaceae bacterium
TGGTGATCATTGGAACCGCCGCCGGCACGCCAAGTATCGGGTTGCGAGCGAGCGCCGCCGTGATCGTGACGATGCTGCCGCCGGTCCCCTGAGCCAGCATTTGCTTGACGGCGAGCTGGCTGATGTACAGGAACCCCTCGAGGTTCGTCGAGACGAGCGACCGGAAGTCGTCGGCCGTGAAGGCCATGAACGGCTTGGTGAAGAAGATCCCGGCGTTGTTGACCAGTACGTCGATCGAACGGAAGCGGGACAGCGCCGCCTCGACGACCATGGCGGCCGTGGCCGGTTGACCGATGTCGCCGTCCACCAGGGCGACATGGTCGGAGGCCGCGACCTCGATGGATTGCGTCACCTTTCGAGAAGTAGCAACGACGTTGAACCCGCGTTCGACGAACGCTTTCACGATGCCGGCGCCGATTCCCTGTGATGCTCCGGTCACGATGGCTGTTTTCCCCAAGTCGCTCATGTTGATCACCTCTTTCAGTCCATTTGTGCCATCCATCAAGTGCTCCTTTCGATGTCCAAGGCAAAGATTGGCAGGAGCACGACGACGAGGCCCAGAGTCGGCATCCTATCCGCGCCAAGCGTTAACCGTACTTGAGATCGGTGCTTTGTCCGACTTCGATAATATAACCGTCAGGATCGCGGATGTAGCAGCGTATCTCGCCGTACTTGGGAATCGGCTCCGTGATGAACTCGGCTCCTCGACTTTTCCATAACTTGTAGCAGGCTTGAATATCCGCAACGCGGATATTCATAAAGCTGTTGATCTTACCCGGGTCGGGGACGCTGAGCGTTACCGTCGGCTTGTCTGGGGTGGGCCCGCCCCCGACGTTGACAAGGAGCCACATATTCGCGATCTGAATGTACCCAGGCGCGCCATCGCTATCGCCTCTGCTCAGAATGCGACCGCCGAAGACCGTTTCATAGAACCGAGCCGATCGGTCGATGTCGGCGACGGTAAGAAAATATGCGACGCTGATTCCGTCCCGCGGGGGCATCTCGTAGCTCTTCTTTTCGACTTGTATGGCGTTCATTGATGGCTCCTTGCGAGGTTCTCCTCTAACCAAAAGTTTCAGCAGCGCCTCGGCCCCCGCTTTGGACGAGGCCGGATTCTGGCCGGTGACAAGCCTCCCGTCAGTGACGACGAAGGGGACCCAGTTGGCCACCTTTTCATAAAGCCCACCGAGGCGCTTCAACTCGTCCTCCACGAGGAACGGCACTACCTTGGTGAGATGGACCGCTTCCTCTTCGCCGTTGGTGAAGCCCGTCACCCGCTTGCCCTTCACGATCGACTGGCCCTGGAACCGGACACGATGGAGCACCCCGGGCGCGTGGCAGACCGCGGCGACCGGTTTGCCGGAACTGTAGAAATCCTCGATGAGGGCGATGGAACGCGGGTCCTCGGCCAGGTCCCACATCGGGCCGTGGCCGCCGGGGTAGAAGACCGCGTCGTAATCCGAGGCCTTGACGTCGGAGAGCCGCACGGTGTTCGCCAGCACCTCTTGGGCTGCGGGATCTTGCTTGAAACGCCGCGTCAGTTCGGTCTGGCCCTCGGGCGTGTCGCTGACCGGGTCGAGGGGCGGCTGCCCCCCTTTGGGTGAAGCGACGGTCACGGTCGCTCCGGCGTCGAGAAAGGTGAAATAGGGCGCGGCGAACTCCTCGAGCCAGAAGCCGGTCTTGCGGCCCGTGTTGCCGAGCTTGTCGTGGGAGGTCAGAACCATGAGGATCTTCATCGTAATGCTCCTTAGCTTTTCGTGGCGCGAAACAGATCGATCTTGCGCCGTTGTTCAATGCCCGCTCGTCATCTCACGCCGACTCGCCTCGAATAGAAACCAGGTCCGTCGCTCCGTCTCCTCGATCCAGTTTTCGATCAGGCTCGTCGTGGCAAAGTCGCGGTGCTCATCGCAGACGTTGTGCGCTTCTCGCAGGCGCGTCGTCAGCGTCTTGTTGTCCTCGCACAGTTCAGCAAGCATGTCCTCCGGATCGACGTAATCGGCGTCGTTGTCGAGGACTCGCTGCTGGCGCGCGATGTGGCCGATCGACTTGATGGTCGAGCCGCCGATTTTGCGGACTCGCTCGGCGATCGGATCCGTCATGGCGAAGATTTGGTCACCCTGTTCGTCGAACATCAAGTGATAGTCGCGGAAATGTGGCCCGCTCAGGTGCCAGTGGAAGTTCTTCGTCTTCAGGTAGAGCGCGAAGACATCCGCGAGAAGGGCGTTCAGGGCGCCGGTGACGTCGCGCGTCGCCTCGGGAGTCAGGTCGGTCGGCGTACTCAACGGCAGCCGCTGAAGGTCCTTCAACTCCCGTTTCCGGTTCGCCTTGGCTATGATGCTCATTGCGTTCTCCTGTGAAGATTTATTGTTGGTGTCGATTCACGATTCGCTGCTTGCGTCTGCC
>DATGIR010000399.1:0-3186 GCA_035295605.1 Fimbriimonadaceae bacterium
GATCTTGTACATGTTCGGGATCATCAATAGCAGGCCCTGCGACGCGGTGAAGGATGTCGTAAGGCTTCCGGTCTGAAGTGAGCCGTGCACGGCGCCGGCGGCGCCCCCCTCGCTCTGCATCTCGATGACGTCCGGAACCTCGCCCCAGATGTTCTGCCTGCCCTCGCTGGCCCACTGGTCGGCGAGTTCCGCCATCGTCGAGGACGGCGTTATCGGGTAGATCGAGCACACCTCGTTGACTCGGTATGCGACATACGCGGCCGCTTCGTTACCGTCGATCGTGGCGACTTGCGTCGCGATCTTCGCGGGGGCTTCAAGTGTCTTACTCATGGCTCACTCCGTTCGGGAATAAGCGAAATGGCGTGGCACGGGCATTGTTCGAAGCACACGCCGCAGCCGGTGCACTTGTCGAAGTCGAACCGATAGCGACTGCCCTTGCCGAGCTTCTCGATCGCATCTTCCGGACAGGCGCCGTAGCACGCGTCGCACTCGAAGCAGTTGCCGCACGAAAAGCAGCGTTGAGCTTCGTAGCGGGCCTCATCCACGCTGAGGCCGCCCACAACTTCGCCGAAGCCATCCTTCCGAGCCGTGAGGTCGATCTGGGGCTGGTTTCGCTGCTTGACCGCCGCGTAGAACCAGAGACGCAGCTTTTCGTAAGACGCGAGCGGAGGAGGGCTCGGCTTGGCGTAGGTCGTGTCCCGCAGAAACGCGTCGATGTTTCGAGCCGCCTTCTTGCCGTGTCCGACCGCAATCGTGACCGTGCGCTCCGACGGCACCATGTCGCCGCCGGCGAAGATGCCGGGGTGGCCGGTCTGCATGTTCGCATCGACGACAACCGTCCCGTCCTCTTTGAACTCAACGTCGGGAACGCGCCGTAGAAATCCGGTATCGGTGTCCTGGCCGAGCGCGAGAATGAGGTCGTCGGCTTCAATCGTCTCGAGTTCACCGGTGGGGCGCGGCCGTCCGGTTTCGTCGATCTCCATCTTCTCGACCGTGAGGGTCGAGGCCTCGATCGACTTGATCGTGCGGAGCCAGTGGATGTTCACGCCCTCTTCGATCGCCTCATCGGCCTCCATTTCGTGGGCCGGCATGTGGGCCCGGTCGCGCCGGTAGATGATCAACGGCTCTGAGCCCAGCCGCATGGCGACCCGGGCGGCGTCCATCGCCGTGTTCCCGCCGCCGTACACCGCGACCCGGCGGCCGAGGCTTGGGGCGTTGCCCGCCTCTACGTCCCGCAGGAACGTCACCGCGTCAAGAATCTTGCCGGCATCCCGTGCCGGAATCTCGGTCTTCTTGCCGAGGTGAGCGCCGACGGCGACAAATACCGCGTCGAAGTTGCCGTCGCGCATCTCGCGTGTAAGATCCGTGACTCGGTGATCGAGGGTGATCTGAACGCCGAGGCGTTGGAGCCGGGCCACCTCGCCGTCGAGGATGTCGCGCGGGAGCCGGTAGGCCGGAATGCCGTAGCGCATCATGCCGCCGGCTTGGGGCGCCGCGTCGCGGATCTCGACTTGATGGCCCAGAAGCGCCAGGTGATGGGCGGCGGAAATGCCGCTCGGGCCGGCTCCGATCACCAGGATCCGCTTGCCTGATGCCGGCGCGGTGATCTCGGGCGTCCAGCCTTCCGCCAGGGCGCTGTCCCCAAGGAAGCGCTCGATCGCGTGGATGCTGATCGGCTCGTCGAACTCCTTGCGGTTGCAGTTCGATTCACACGGGTGGTAGCACACCCGGCCGTGGATGGCGGGCAGCGGGTTGTCCCGCACGATCACGTCCCACGCCTCTCGGAATCGACCCTCGGTGGCCAAGGACAACCAGGCCTGGATGTTCTCGCCCGCAGGGCAGGCGTGGTTGCACGGCGGAAGCAGGTCCTGATACAGGGGGCGTTGGAGCCGCACGGGCCCGGTCCGCCGCTCATGAGTGAGGTCGGGCGGGGCGGTGAGGTCGGTCCGGTTCTGGCTCACGAATATCTCCCAACCTGGAGGATAGTCGTAGAACGGCCGATTCGCCCGTCAGCAGTTTCGTGGACGGGAAGTTGGCCCCGGTGATATCCGGCGAGCCAAATCGTCTAAGCCGCTAAGGTTGAAGATAAGCGCGCCGGATGACGTATCCAATCTCGAAGGGCGCCGTTGCCCGTGACGAACCTCGAGCGATGGGCGCGGTACGCTGAGAGGCGCGGAAAGCAATGCAAATCATTTGGCACCTCCTCTCCGCTTTGGCGGGACTCGCGTCGCTCGTATGCTGGGTGATCGTGCTGATCGAGATGTTCCGCGACGAGCTGTGGAAAGGCCTGGTTGGACTGCTTTGCGGCTTCTATATGCTGTATTACTGCCTCTTTGAACTCGAGCACGAGTACAAATGGCCGCTCGTGCTCGGAGTCTTTGGGGGCGGAGCGATCTCTGCCGGGCTTGCCGCCATGGCGCGCTGAGCGTCGGTTAGTGGGGATCGGTGGCGGCTAGCGCCGTTCGCGCATCGGCAGGATCCAGATGTTCCTGAACCTGACCGGCGCGCCATGGTTCTGGAGGATGATCGGGCCTTGGCCAGGCGGAAGCCCGTCCATGGAGCCACCCGTGTGCTCGATCGTCAACTCCACGTTGTCGTGGATCTTGATTCCGTTGTGGATCACCGTGATCCGGGGGTTTTCGGTCTGCTTTCCCGAGGCGTCGAACCGCGCCGCCCGAAACGTGACGTCGTACGTGTTCCACTCCTGGGGCGGAAGTATCGCGTCCTTGTCCGGATCCTTGAAGCTGTAGATCGCGCCGCAGCCGCCCGCCTTGTAGGTGGGGTTCTTGTAGCTGTCCAGAACCTGGATCTCGTAGCGGCCCTGCTGATACACACCACTATTGGCGCGTCCTTGCCCCGATTCGTTGGCCATATACGGGAGCCAAAACTCGACGTGTAGCCGGTAGTCCCCAAAGAATTCGTTGGTGACGATGTCCGACTCGCCGGGCTTGACCACGAGGCAGGCGTCCTCGAGCCTCCACTTGCATGGCTGATTCGAGCCGCGCTGATGCCATTTGTCGGCGCTGGTGCCGTCGAACAACACGACCGCCCCGCGGGGCGGTTTGGCCATCACGGTCGGTTTTTGATGGGCTACGCCGAGGGAGCTGAGAAGAAGGAGGAGGGCGAGGGCGCCGCGCCGGTTCATGATGCCGAGTCTACCGAGCCGACCAGGAATCTACCGGGAGC
>DATGIR010000400.1:0-5391 GCA_035295605.1 Fimbriimonadaceae bacterium
CATTCGGTGGGTTTCGCCTGACAAATAAGGCCTTAGGCGTGGACGAGCGAAAAGGCTCGCAAGATTAGGACGCCATCGACCGACCCGGTTAGTTCCCGGCACGCACGCTCCGGGTGCGGCATTAAGCCAAGAATGTTGCCAGCTTCGTTCAAAACGCCGGCGATCGCGTCGGTCGAACCGTTCGGATTCCACTCGTCGACGCGCTGGCCGGTGGGTGAAACGTAGCGGAACGCGACCCGGTCGTCTTGCTCCAAGCGGTGGAGCGTCTCGGCTTCGCACACATACCGCCCCTCGCCGTGGGCGATAGGCATGCGCAGGATCCGGTCGACCCCTCGCGTCCACATCGAGTTGCGGTTGACGGCCTCGATGTAGACGTCCTGACAGAGAAACTTCTGCTGTGCGTTGAGCAGGAGCGCGCCGGGAAGCAAGCCCGCCTCGCAGAGCACCTGGAAGCCGTTGCACACCCCGATGACCGGGTAGCCGGCTTTGCCCAGTCGGCGGACCTCGTCCATAACCGGCGAGCGCGCGGCCATGGCGCCGCAACGCAGGTAGTCGCCGTAAGAGAAGCCGCCGGGTAGAAACGCGCCGTCAAAACCGGCAAGCGAGGTCGCCTCGTGCCACACGTACTCGGCCTTGACGCCGAGCTCGTCGTTGAGGGCGAAATAGCCATCCTGGTCGCAATTCGCACCCGGAAAACGGATAACCGCGACCCTCACCCGACCTCCTCGAACCGGTAATCCTCGATGACCGGATTGGCGAGAAGCTTGTCGCACATCGCCTTGACCTTGCCCTCATCGTAGGCGGCGACGTCGAGCTCGATCAGCTTGCCGATTCGGGCGCCCTTGACCTCCGGGAAGCCGAGCTTGCCCAAGGCGTCGGAAACCGTCCGCCCGGCGGAGTCTAGCAACGAGGGCTTGAGGGTTACGTAGACTCGAACTTTGGGCATGGAGTTAAGGAGATTGTGGCATAGCTGAGGCCTCCACCCAGGCTGGGCGTGCCGCTGGCTTCAGCCAGTGCCTCGGGCCACAATGACGCGTGCCGCTATCGCTCTCCCCCGAACACCTGGAGCGGTGGCGCGCCCTCTTTGCGGCCTCCGAACGCGCGACGCCGTTTCAATCGACCGAGTGGCTCATCAATCTCTATGATCGCCATGCCAAGGGCTCGCCCCATCCGTCGCTGACCGACCATGGCTTCTCCTCGCTAGTCATCGAGCGAAAGGGAGTGACCTCCACCATCCGTCTGGCCGGCGGGGATTACGAGGACATTGTTTGCTTGCCGGGCGACGAAGTCGCCGCCGTCACAGAGCTGCTGGAGGTCCTCGAGCGCACTCGGGGTTGGGTGGTGGCCAACTTTCGGGCCCTGCGCGAGGACGGCGCGCTGCTCACCGGTTGGCCGGAGGTCGCCGACCGAATCGCGGCCGCGCGTCTGCTGCCGCACCGCGTGCACAAGTTCATTCGGTTGCCGGCAACCTGGGCCGAGTACGAGCCGCACATCGGCAAGAAGCTCGCGTACAAGCTTCGCGCCGCCGCCGGCCGCCGGGACAAGGAGTTCGCCTCTCACGAGCTTCGCCGCTCGACCCCCGCGACCCTGGACGCGGATCTGGATGCGCTCTTCGCGCTCCATCAGGCGCGCTGGCAAGCGCGCGGCGAGAGCGGGGTCTTCACGACCGAGGCGGATCGGGATGCCTTTCGTCGGGCTTCCCACGCACTGCTGGAGCACGGCCGCCTCTGGCTCTACACGCTCTGGCTGGATGGCAGCCCCGCCTCTGCTCTCTTTTGCTTGGCCGACCGACGCGCGGTCTACTACTACATCGGCGGGATCGAGACCGCGCATCAAAAACATCATCCGGGAAAGGTTCTGATCGCACAAGCGATCAAGGACGCGATCGAGGCCGGGCTCCAGGAGTTCGACTTCCTCGCTGGCGGCGAAGCGTACAAGGACGACTGGGCCAACGCGGAGCGGACGGTCTACCGTCTCGTCATCGGGCGCGGGATGTTGGGTTGGCTCGCTGTGCGCGGCTTCGGGCCTATCGACGCGTGGCTCAAGCGTCGCCGCTCCTAACGACCTCGGCTTTTAGGCCTTCCCTCGGTAAACTCCCCGCATGAAATTGAAGCTGGGACTGCCCAAAGGCAGCCTCCAGGAACCGACGTTCGCGCTCTTCGAGCGCGCCGGATGGTCGTTCAAGGTCTCGCCGCGCTCGTATCAGCCAGTGTCGGACGACGAGACGATCGAGCCGATCCTGCTGCGCCCGCAAGAGATCCCCAGCTACGTCGAGCAGGGCGTGATCGACGCCGGCCTGACCGGCGCGGACTGGATCGCCGATACCGGCGCCGACGTGCACGAGGTCTGCGAGCTCCGCTACTCGAAGCTAACGAGCAATCCGATCAAGGTCGTCCTCGCCGTTCACAACGATTCGCCGATGTGCTCGGTTAAAGATCTCGCCGGAAAGCGGATTGCAACTGAATACGTTAGGCTAACTAATCGTTACCTCGAGGAGCACGGGGTGAGCGCCGACGTCGAATTCAGTTGGGGCGCCTGCGAGGTGAAGGTCCCCACGCTGGTCGACGCCATCGTCGTGAACACCGAGACCGGCTCGTCTCTGCGCGCCAATAACCTCCGGGTCATCGACACCCTCATCACGAGCACCACCCGTCTCATCGCCTGCAAGAAGGCGATCGCCGATCCTTGGAAGCACGAAAAGATCGACAGCCTCGAAATCCTTCTCACCGGGGCGATGAACGCCTCGAAGCTGGTCGGCCTCAAGATGAACGTCCCTGCCGCCCAGCAGGCGGAGATCCTCGCCCTGCTCCCCGCCCTCAAGACCCCGACCCTCTCTCCTTTGGCCGATCCCGCCTGGATCGCCGCCGAGGTCATCCTCGAACATAACCAGGTCCGCGAGTTGGTCCCCGCCCTCAAGCGCGCCGGCGCGACCGGGCTCGTCGAGTACCCGTTGAACAAGGTGATCTACTAGCCCAGGTTCTTCGATGACCCTCCGCGATCTCCTCACCGGCGGCGACCGGCGCTCGATCGCTCGCGCCAGCGAGGCCCTCGATATAGCCAGGCAGGACCAAGCCGCCGTCGACGAGCTCGCTCGCCTCACCGCCGGCCCAGACCCCCTTGTCGCCGAGCGCGCCCTAGACGTTCTCGAGAAGCTGGTTCACGAACGCCCAGAGTGGCTTCAGCCCCACCGTCAGGTCTTCGTGGATCTCCTTGCCCACCCCCACTGGGAGTGCCGCCTGCAGTGCGTCCGGGCGATTCCAGCCCTCACCTGGACCCAGCAAGAGCGATCGGCTGTCGTCGAAAGGCTCAGAGAAGCCATCGACGACTCCCAGAAGTTCGTGAGTTGCTGGGCGCTCGACGGCTACGCCCGCCTCGCCGATAACGACCCGATCAAAAGAAAGGAGATCGACCGCCGCCTCACCGAGTTCCTTGGCAGCGGCGTGCCCTCCATGCGAGCCCGCGCCCGGGCGATTGCCAAGCGCCTCGCGCCGTATACTCAAGAGTGATGACGCAGCGGCTGCCCGAGTGGCTGACCATCCGTATGCCGCGCCCCGACACGATCAAGGAAGTCGAGGCGATGATGCGTGCCAAGAGTCTCCACACCGTCTGCGAAAGCGCCCGCTGCCCGAACCTCCCCGAGTGTTGGTCCAAAAAGACCGCGACCTTCATGATTCTCGGCGACACCTGCACCCGAAGCTGCGGCTTCTGCGCGATCAAAACCGGCCGGGGGCTCGAGGTCAACCCCGAAGAGCCCGAGGACGTCGCCAAGGTGGCGCAGGACCTTGGCCTCAAGCACATCGTTGTCACCTCCGTCGCTCGGGACGACCTTGCGGACCAAGGCTCCGGACAGTTCGCCGCAACCATCCGCGAGCTTCACAGGTCCAATCCGCTCGCGATCGTCGAGGTGCTCACCCCCGACTTCAAAGGGCGCCGTTGGTGCATCCAGATCGTCACCGACGCCCATCCTGAGATCTACAACCACAACGTGGAGACCATCGAGCGGCTTCACACCGTGGTGCGACCCTCTGCCAAATATCGTCGCTCCCTGGACATGCTGGCGACCGTCAAGGAGCTCGATCCGACGATCTACACCAAGTCGGGAATCATGCTCGGCCTCGGCGAAACCATGGCCGAAGTGAGGCAAACCCTTCAGGATTTACGCTCGGTCGGAGTGGACGCGGTAACCATCGGGCAATACCTAAGACCCACGATGCGGCATCTTCCTGTTAACGAATTCATCCATCCGACCGTGTTTAAAGAATATGAGGCGCTCGGTGAGGAGTTGGGCTTCGCCTTCGTGGCGAGCGGCCCATTCATTCGCTCCTCGTACAACGCCATCGAGTTCAGCAAGAGGGTTATGGCCGAGCGAGTGGCCCGGCTTGAAGCTGCCTCCTAGCTCATCGGGAGGCGCCGCCCTTGCATAGGCTTTACGGGGCGATCCGATTTGTCCTCGTCTTGGCGCCAGCGCTTCTCCTCGCCGCATGGGGCCTTTCCTACGTTCGGGCGTGCTGGAACGTCGTTCTGGCTCCCGGCGTCCCCGTCCGGCTCGAATGGAAGACCCCTGGCGGCAACCTCAAGTTCACGGCGGCGAGCTACTCCTTCAATCCGAGGTCCGGCTTTCTTGCCGTGAACCGGCCGGAGCTCAAGGACCCAGAAGGCCGGCGGCTCGCTGCCGCCAATTTGGCCGATGTCACCGGCATCGACCTCGTCGATATCACCCAGAGCGGCCTGCACATTCACCTCTTCGGCGCCTCCGGGACGCTGGTTCGAGATCCTGACGGTCGGTTTGAGCTCCAGGAATTCCTCGGAGGGCCGAAGTCGAAGGCCCGTCCCGTTCCCTTCGATGTTGCCATCGATCGCGCGGACGTCTTGTTGATCGACCGCAAGGGTGGGTCGGAGTGGACGCGAACGGCGAGCTTCCGCGATATCAACGTGGCCGGCATTGGCCCCCACTGGGTTGCCGGGGGCGACGTTGAGCTCGAGAACGCCGGCAGCGGCCGGATATCGGTGAGCCATCTCGCATCCGGCGATCTGGCGCTGCGAACGGTTGCCAGCAACTGGACGCTCGCCGATCTCGGACGCCACCTTCTCTCCACGCTACCGCCGGATCGCACGCGCTCCGTGGAGCCGATCGAAGCGAGCACCGTGACGCTCTCGGGCCCGGTCGAGGTTATGGTGCCGGCCAAAGGGGAACCCGAGGTTCGCTTCGATGGCTCGCTCGATGCGACCGGCGTCAGGCTCCGCGGATACGCGGCTTCGAACCTCAAGTTCGCCGGTCGAGTCACCGCCGGCGGGGCCGCCGGCGCGGTCACCGCGAGCGCACCCGGCGAGTCGGCGCAGCTGACGGGATGGGTCGACTGGCGCAACGGCCGCGTCACCTGCTCCGGCTCT
>DATGIR010000401.1:0-5644 GCA_035295605.1 Fimbriimonadaceae bacterium
TCGAGGCCCTTGTCGTGCTTTGCCCGCACGTTGTACTGGGGGATTCGCATCAGCAACGTGTCGTTCCGCTTCTCGAATCGGATAACCGCTTGCGCTGCGGGCATTCCCGCGGCGAGCAGGCCGCCGAGACCGGGAGGGGTACGGACCACTTGGACCGACATCAGCATCTCGCGGTCGAGGAGATTCTTCGGGATCTCAAAAAGGACCTGGTCTCGAACCTGGTGGACCTTGAACATGCCCGACTGCGTTTTCGCATCCTTCGTGATGACGTCTTCGTAAGGTCTCGGCGGCTGGTGAGTCGTCGGGCCGAAGCCGCCCGGGCGCTGTCCGCCACCCGCAGCCGGCGGCTGGCGCGGATTCTGGGGGTTCTGCGGGCCCTGAGGATCCGTCGGCGGAGTTCGGCGTCGTTGGCCGTCCTCCTGGGCGAACGATAGTGATACGGCGCCCAAAACGGCGGCCGCCGTGAGCAGGCGTGTTAAATAGTGCATCGATTCCCTCGCGGTGGGCTCAAGTGCCCAGAGTTAATCTACCGCGATGGTTGCGAGCGGCCTTAACGTTGCGTGGCTGCGTCCGGCTCAGCGAGGTCTGAGAATGGGCTCAGGCGCTGCGAAACGCGCGCCGGTCGGCGGTGACCGCGAAGCGGGTGTCGACCGAAGCGTGCGGCTTCGCACCCTTTTGCCGATACATTCGGGCGTCGGCGCATTGCAGCAGCGGTTCGAGCGAAGCGCCATCCGCGCGGAGTCCTGAGACTCCATAACTGAAGGTGGATCGATGACCCTGAACCAGGGTGGCGTCCGAGAAGCGGTTCAGTGCACGTCCGATCGCCTGATGGACTTCGGTTTTGGGCTCGCCGGTGATGAGCACTTGAAACTCGTCGCCGCCAGTTCGGCCGATGATCCCGCCGGTGGCGACCGCCGGAGACAGGCAGTCAACCAGGGTCTTGAGCATCTTGTCGCCATAGGCGTGCCCGTAGAGGTCGTTCACCATCTTGAAGTCGTCGAGGTCGATGACGGCGAGGGTGACGTCGGAGCCCGCGATCAGGGCTTGGCTGATGATGCTTTCGGCCGTCTGCACAAAACCGAGCCGGTTGAACGCGCCGGTCAGAGCGTCATGGTGGGCGGCGTCGGTCGTCATCTTGATGCGATCGACCATTCCCTCGACTTTGAACGCAACGATCGCGTAGGCGGCGAAGCGCACGAGCGCATTCACGAGCCAAGTGTCGCCCGTCAATCCCGCTGCTCGATCCAGGACCGTGCCGGCGATCGTCGCCACCACCGCCAGGGCCACGCCGAGGCGTACTCCGGCGACACGCGTCAGGCAGAAGACGGGGATCACATAGAGCATCCGCCCAGCCGGAGGCATTCGGAGGAGCATGTCGAGTGCGACGAGTCCAATGAGCATGCCGCCGTAGCGAGTGATCGCCTGAGCGATCGCCGAGGCACGATAGGAGTGCCACGCGCTCGAAATCGTCCGGTTCTTCATCACCCTCGATTCGAGGCGGTGGAGAACGTCCTTTCCAAACTTAATCAAAGATAAATCAGGTCTTGCCCGCACATTCCAGTTATCGTCAAATATCAGAAGGAACTTTAGGTTTTGAAGCTCCCGTTGGGACCATTGGAACCAATTCTCGGCCGACGGGCTTTTGCAGGTAAGAACGGGGCCACGCCCGCCGCGATTTAGCGCAGCAATTTGAACTTGGCCGCCGTAAGATCTAATGGTGAAATCGCTCGCAATCGCAATCGTCGTCCTTGGCGCAGGCGCTGGCGGCTGGCTCGGCTTCCGTGGGACCAAGCCGGCGCAGAACCCGGTTCCCCTCGATCGCCTGAGTGATGCGGACTCGGCGCGCGTCGGTTCGAACCCGGGCGGAATCCTATCCGGCGGCAAGCTGAAACCCACCGGTAACGACCAACTCGCCGCATTCAGCGGCGGATGCTTCTGGGGCACCGAGAATCAGTTCCGTCACGTCAAGGGGGTCGTAGCGACCGCCGTCGGTTACACGGGAGGAACCGTGGATCACCCGTCGTACGAGCAGGTATGCCAGCACACAACGGGGCACGCGGAGTCCGTCCTGATCGAGTTCGATCCGACCGTTGTGACCTATCGTGAGCTTCTCCACGACTTCTGGTTGTCCCACGATCCGACCACGCTCGACCGCCAGGGCCCCGACATCGGAAACAACTACCGCTCCGCGATCTGGACATTCTCAAGCGAGCAGCAGAGGGAAGCGGCCGAGTCTCGGGATGCGCAACAGAAGCTGGAGCACGCCAAGTTCGTGACCGAGATTGCCCCGATCGGCACGTTCTGGATCGCCGAGTCCTACCATCAGCAGTACGACGAAAAGACCGGAACGAACACTTGCCCTGCGCCGCGGCACGTCGGGTAGCCGTCCGGATTCAAGGGCCCCGTCATACTAGGCGGTGGCTCCGCCCATGGATAAGAAGCTGGCGATCCTGTTGACGGCGACCGTCGACCCCAAAGGCATGCGCCTGACCGCTCGCTCCGACCCTGCCCAGCGCCTTCGAGACTACGAGACGGCCCTGCCCAAGTGGCTGGCGGCGATCGACATTCCGATCGTGTTCTGCGAGAACTCTGGGTACGACATCAGCTCGATTCAGCAGGTCGCCGAATCGCATGGCCGGAACGTGGAGCTCGTCTCGTTCACGGCGCCGCCGTTCCCGGAGGCGAGAGGGAAAGGGTACGGCGAGATGCTCATCATTCGGGAGGCCCTGGCACGGGCGAAAACGTTCAGCGACGGCACGATTCTGATCAAGGCGACCGGACGGATCTTCTTCCCAAACATCGCGGTGATGGTGAGCCGTTGGAAGCGGATTTCGTTCGACGTGAGCTGCGACCTCGCGCCGCGTCTCGACTGGGCGGATACGCACCTCTTTGCGGCGACCGGCGACTTTCTCACGAACTACCTGGTGCCGGAGTGCGAATACCTCGACGAACTGGCCGAACCGATGCTGAATTTCGAACGGATCATGGCGCGGGCTACCCTGAAGTCGATCACGCAGGGGAAGCAGTGGTGCCCCCTTCCCGCCGCCTTTCGAATCGACGGAATTTCAGGGACCTACAACACCCCGTATCGCAGCAAATTCTCGTTGAGCCGGCACCTGGCGCGGGAGTGGACGATCAGGAAGTTCTTCGACTGACGGCTTGCGAGATGGCCGATTCCATCTCGGCTTTCATGTGTTGCCCGACGACCGTCCAATTGAACTCCGTTCGCGCGGCCTCGTAAGCTGCCAAGCACATCGCCTCGTAGGCGGCCTGATCGCTGAGGAATGGCAGCATCGCTTCGGCGTACGCCTTTCCGCCGGCCTCACGGGGAACGAGGAACCCGGTTACGCCGTTGCGAACCAGCGAGGTCAACCCGCCGGTGTTCGCGGCAACCGCCGGGACGGCTCGGCAGTAGGCTTCTGCTACCGCGATCCCGTACGCCTCGGCTCGGGACGGCATGATGAGGAAGCGGGCGCCGTCCAAGAAGCCCGTCAGCTTTGCCCTGTGTGCCTCATCGCGCTTATCGAGGAAGCCGACCGACTGGACGAATGGAAGAGCGCGAACTTCCGCGGGGGGATCGCAGCCGACGATTACGAGTTCGACTGCGACACCCCGGTCGATCAAGCTCTTCGCCGCGTCGACCGCCAAATCACCGCCCTTACGAGCCCACTCGACGCCGAGAAAGAGTAGGCGGCACGGCGTGCCGATGCGGCTCCGCACAGTCTCGGTGACGGCGCTCGGAGGCAGCGGGTCCATGTTTGCCCCAAGGGGCATCACGCTGACTCGATCGCCCGGCGTGCGGTACCCCGCCATAGTGGCCGCCCTCGCCCACTCCGACGACACGAAAAATCGGCGACAGTGCTCGATTCCAAGCCGCTCGGTCTCCTCGACTTCTCGAACCGTGCGAGGGCGCACCCGGTCGAAGCCCGGATAGTAGTTCAGCAGGTTCGGGAAGACGGCGTCGCTGAATGCGAATGCCGGCACGGCACTCTCGGAGTACGCGAAGACCCGGGGTGCGTGGCTAAGGACCGCATCATAGCGACCTTCCGCAAGGCGCTCGTCGATCAGGCGCGAACAAGCGCGGGCGAACCAGATCTCCCCCTCCGGAATGTCGAGGCATCGGAACAACCGTCGCGTGGACCTCGCCCGCCATCGCGCGAAAAAAGGCCGAGGCACAGTCGGGATCAGCCAGGGTTCCACCGACTCGATGGACTCGGCAAGGGCTTTCCCCATGTAGTGGATCGTCCCCGACCAATGTTGAACGTTCGAAGGATCCTGCGTGCAGGCGTACAGGACCCGTCGAATCATCCGCTAGAGGTTACCGGTGCCAGCAACCGTGAGCAGGGTTACAGGGCCGGCGGGGGGACGTCCGTTTGGGTCTTGGGCTTGGCGAAGTGTTCGAGTTCAGGCACGAACTCCGAGGTTTGCTTCATCTCGACCGTCACGGAACTGTCCTTTCCGGGCACCGGTAAATGTGAGCCAACGTCGGTGATCCCGAGAAGTCGACCGTCCGACTTGCGGATCCAGGCGGTCCCGCTTAATGTGGCCAACGGGAATCCCGGGACAACGCCATCCGCGGTCTCATGACTGTCGATTTCGATTCTCCACGCTCCGAAGCCCTTCACCACTTCCTCGCCTGCGGCCCGATATCGGCAAACCGTCACGACCGTCGACCCATCTTCCGTGACTGTCTTGCCCCTCCAACTCCACTCCATGCCCGTCGAAATCGCCTTGGCGGGAAACTTGATCGTCTGTAAGTAGGCAAGACGATACGCTGCGGACGTGACGCCATCACCCACGATGTGATGAACCGTTCCATCCGGGTTGTAGGCCAGCGTCACCGGTCTAGACGATTTGGCGCCGGCGTGGTTGTTGTCCTCTTTGACGAAAATGAGGCTGGAACCACTCGGGGCGATGACAGAGTGATACACCTGAAAGGACATGGGCTTGGACGTGATGCCGGCCGACTCGAATCGAGCCGTGACGTTGTAAGTCCACTTGTCGCCGGGCGCACCGGTCAGGACGAGAGCCGTCGCATCGGTAGCCTTGGACACCATCGCAATCGCGGCGATTCCCCAGACAGAAAAGAACCTACGGGAAGTGTTCAAAATGATCCCTCCTATTAGGTTACGACGTGAACCGTGGCGCACTTAGGTCGCGAGCGCGGAGCGATTTCGGAGATGGCTGACCCCGAGAGCCGCTGAGAAACTTCATAACCCCTTGGGGCGGTTCAGCCGGTCTACTGGAACGAGCCCGCCACAGGCGCGGCGATAGGAAATGACCATGAAACAAACACCCCTTCGCATTTCGATCTCAGCCGTCCTGGTTACCGCCGGATTGCTGGCCATCGGCTTCGCAGCCGGTAAGTTGCCGCCCGGCAAGACCGCGCTGACCGTTGAGCCGGCCGGAAAGGTGACTCCTTGGGCGGCCATGAAGACCGCCGCCGCCAAGACCGGAGGGAAGCCGTTTCAGGCGACCTTCGAGTTCGAAGACGGCAAGTGGCAATACGGCGTGATGGTTCTCAAGGCAGGCAAAATCAGCGAGGTCGAGATCGACGCGAACACCGGCGCCGTAGGCGACGTGGAAGGAATCACGCCTGCCGGCGAGGCGAAGGAGGCGAGAGCCGAGCTTGAAGCCATCATCA
>DATGIR010000402.1:0-4143 GCA_035295605.1 Fimbriimonadaceae bacterium
CGATTCGGGCCGGAGATTCGAACCGAGGTTCGGGTGGAGCTGCCGGCGGTGGCGTGATATCGTAGGGTCATCGAATCCGACAAGACCCGATCCCGCGAGTATGACCGCGTCATCGCGGAACACAAGGACGCGGTCTACCGGCACATCGCACGAGCCTGCGGCAACTACGACGACGCTCAAGACGCGCTCGTCGAAACCCTTCTGATCGCCTACAAGGCGATGGATCAGGTTCGCGACCCGGCGGCGATGCGGGCATGGCTGGCCACGATCGGTAGGCGGATCTGTCGCCGAATGAAGCAGAAGGATGCGCTTCGGCCGATCCTGGCCCTCGACGAAGAACCTTCGACCACGCCCTGCCCTGAGGAAGTGATGGAGCAAGCGCGCGTCCATGAGTGCGTGGATGCGGCGATGAGAAGCCTGCCGAAGAGCTACCGGGAGGCTTACGAATTGCGAGACGTTCAGGGGTTTTCGGCCGAGGAGGCGGCGAAACGCGCGGGGATCGGCGTTAGGAACCTCAAATCGCGGCTACATCGCGCGCGGAAGCTGATCAGGCAGTCCCTGGATTCCGGGATTTGTGGCGACATCACTCAGTGAATCCTCGTCGGGCCCGATCGCCTCTCGTTGGCATGAGCACAGTAACAGAAATGATTGAATTCAGCATCGATCGAGAAGTGGCCGGCCCCTTCGACCAGGCCGTCGACCGCCTCAAGGCGGCGCTGAAGGCGCGCGGATTCGGAACCCTCACCGAGGTCGACGTGCAGGCGACGCTGAGGGAAAAGATCGGCAAGGAGATCGCGCCGTACCGGATTCTCGGCGTATGCAACCCGGGCCTTGCCGCTCAGGCTCTCGAAGCGGAGCCGCGGATCGGCGTGTTTCTGCCATGCACCGTGGTCGTTCGGGAGTCGGGCGGCCGCGTGCTGGTACACGCTCAAGACCCGGGGTTGATGGAGCGGATTGTGGTCAACCCAGAATTGGCGCCGCTGGCGCAGGCGACCCGGGCCGGAATTGTAGAGGCGCTGGAAGGCGCGTAGGCTAAGCCGGCCGAACCCGCAGGTTTCGGAAGAAGCCGCGGGTATGCCCGGCGACGAAGAGGGCGATTTTGCCGTGCGAATCGCCATGGAGGAGGTCGTGGACAACGAGCGTCGGCTGGGCGGCGCGGTTCACGTAGAACTTGGCCTCCGTTCCCTCCACGCTTATTTTCACATGCGTCCAAGCGCCGAGGACCAAGTCCGTGTAGGCCTCGTAACGGAACGGCTTGGTAGCTCGAAGCTCGTTCCAAGGGTGGTTCGGCAGGCTGCAGTACTGGACGGCATGGTTGCGCAGTTCCTGCTCGGGCGACCGCCCGTTGGTCATCCGGAGATAGAAGTTCTCGTAGCCTGTTCCGTCGTCGGAAACCCGAAACGCGATCCCTACGAAGCTTCTCGAGGAGGGGCGAGCGGTCTTGGTCAGCAGCCCTGCCTCATCGAATTCGATGGTGCCGTTGTGGAAGTCGAGGCCTTTGATGACGGCAAGGTCGCCCAGATTAGGGTCTTGGAGTTCGGTCAGTTCGACGCAGCGCTTGCCCTTGTGGATCGCGGAGTTAAGCGATGCGCCGTGGAGTTCGAGCCCGTGAACCGTATCGAGCGGGAAGACGCGGATTGGAGTCTTCGCCAGCGTGGCTGTCAGGAGGAGGGGAAGCATCTCGATCGAAAGTACGACTCGGGGCAAGGGTGTTAGTTCCGGAGGCTAAGGCTTGTGCGTGACCTCATACACTTCAAAGAAGAGCATCTCGTCTTTCGAAGAGGGGCCAGCTTCGACGACGATTGGCGGCGTGTTCGGGTTTCGCGGGTTGCCGCGGCTGTTATCGTAAGTGCCGGTCACATAGATCTTCGCCCCCGCCGGGACGGTCATCGGCTGCTTGAGATAGTAGAGGAGTTGCCAGTCCGGATCCCAGTCGTCGATGCAGACGAGTGGCTTGGAGTAGCCGGCGGGATACTTGACCCAGGCCTTGAACGTGCGGCCCAGGTAGTGCATGTGCGGCCACACCGCATAGATGGTGGTCGGCTTTGAATACTTCTGGCCGATGAGATAGACGCGGGTGTTCGGTTCGCCGGGCTGAAGGTAGACCGAATTGTTTGATATGATCTTCACCTTCATTTCGTCCTTGGGCGGCTCCTTGCAGAAATAGAGGCCAACCTTCACCTGCTCGACCTCCGGCTTTCCGGTGGCCTTGTAATGGACGTCCAGGAGAATGCAATCTCCGGGCTTGATAAGAAAGGCGGTTCCCTCCGGCGACTGGAACGGGGGAGCACCGGTGGACCAAAAGCCGAGGTTGTTGTAGGACTCGATGTCGTCGACGGTCTTCAACTCCCAACTGTCGTCGTCGTGGTCGAACTTGAGCTTTCTGCATTTCTCGGCCTCGGCCTTGGCAAGCAGGCCCGGGCTGATATGGTGCACGGTTCCCGAGTTCGCGGGGCGGAAGTCGACCGCCCGAACCCAGGTGGGCTTTGTGATGTGGGGGTCGATGAGGTAGTCGCGATAGAAGTCGCCGCGTACGGCCGGGATATTGGTCGGCTTAACGGGGGAGACGATGAGGTCTGGGGCCCCGAGACGCCAGCCCGGGGTGAATGTCGGGGTCGGAGGCGCGTCGGCAGGGTTGCCTTCCGGGCAGCCCGCCTTTACCCAGCCAGCGATGAGCGCCTTCTCGGCCGGGGAGAGGGTCGGGCAGTCCTTGAACTCGCCATAGCCAGCCTTCGCCTTCCAGGATGGCATGTAGTTCAGTTCGACGACGCGAGCTACAGTGGCGGCGTGGGTGCGCGCGTTCTGATAGCCGACGAGGGAGAACGGGGCGACCTTGCTTTCGCTGTGGCAGGTGGCGCAGTGGCGGTTGAGAACCGGCGCAATCTCTTTAGCGTAGGTCGGCGGCTTGGGGGCAGAAAGCTGGGAGACCAACGCCAGCGCGGGGAGGGCGACTAGCCAGATTCGCGGCACGAGCATCATCGATACGATAGTTCTTTTGGGTTTTTGCCGGCAAGCGGCGCCCCGCGTAGGCGAAGCGAGTTCGCGATGACCGAGACGGAGCTGAAGCTCATGGCCAGCGCGGCCACCATGGGGCTGAGCAGAACGCCGAAGAACGGGTAGAGCACGCCCGCCGCAAGCGGGATTCCGAGCGCGTTGTAGAGGAACGCGAAGAGCAGATTCTGGCGAATGTTCCGCATGACCGAACGGCTGAGGCGGCGGCCCCGCACGATGCCCATCAGGTCGCCCCTGACGAGGGTGATGCCGGCGCTTTCCATGGCGACGTCGGCGCCCGTGCCCATGGCGATGCCGACGTTGGCCTGAGATAGGGCGGGGGCGTCGTTGATTCCGTCTCCGGCCATCGCCACAAGTCGGCCCTCAGCCTGGAGACGTTGAACGACCTCGCGTTTGCCTCCGGGAAGAACGTCGGCCTCGAACTCGTCGATGCCGAGCTTCGCGGCGATCGCCTCGGCGGCCGGCCGGCTGTCGCCGGTGAGCATCACGATGCGCAAACCCCCGGATCGGAGGGCGGCCAGGGCGGCAGAGGTGGTTGGCTTAATTGGGTCAGCGACGCCAATCGCGCCAAGCAATCGGCCGGCGCAGGCTACGAAGGCGACGGTTTGGGCGTCTGCGCGGAGCCGGTCGACTTCGGGCCAGGCGCCCTGAGCGATGCCCATGGCCGAGAGCAACGCGGCATTGCCGATGCCGGCTTCCTCGGCGCCGACTCGGCCCGTAATTCCCTGTCCGGGCAGCGCGGCGACATTCACCGCCGCCTCGGGTTCGATGCCCCGCTCCCTTGCCGCCAAGAGGATGGCGCGGGCAAGGGGATGTTCACTGGCTTGCTCTAGCCCGGCGGCGACGCCAAGAAGCTCGCGCTCCTCGACCCCCACCGAGGGAAGCACAGCTACCACGCTCGGTTTACCTTCGGTGAGGGTTCCAGTCTTGTCGATGACGAGGGTATCGACCTGTCCGAACGTCTCGAGGGCTTCGGCATTTTTGATCAGCACCCCGGCTTGGGCACCACGCCCAGTACCGACCATGATCGCCATCGGCGTGGCGAGGCCAAGGGCGCACGGGCAGGCGATGATGAGCACCGCAACTGCGTTGATCACGGCGAAGGCCATGGCGGGAGGCGGCCCAAACGTT
>DATGIR010000403.1:0-10488 GCA_035295605.1 Fimbriimonadaceae bacterium
CCCCAAGTCCTCCCGCGCCGGGCGCGCGCCGAAGCAGGAGTTCATCTTCACCAAGCCGACCCCGAAGATCATGCAGGTGACGGAGCCGAGGAACTGCGCGTCCCGGTAGGGGGTGAAGTACTCCGCGACGAACTGAATCGAAGCGAGGGGATCGGCCTGGTGCGCGTTGGCGAAGACGAACGGCTCCGCCAGCGCTACCAGGAGGAGCCAACCCAGGGAGCCGAACACGAATCGGGTTTGCCAGGTCAGCGGCTGCCCCGTTCGGTACCGGGTGACCTGCGTGTTGGTCATGAAGAGCAGCACCGCGACGAGCTGAAGGACGCACGAGCCGACCCCGACCGGTAGCCATACCGCCCGGTTGGCCTGCACCAGCGGCTCCGCCGCGAACCGCAGGCCGATCCCGACCGCCATGAGCCCGAGGCTCCAAAAGGCGAGGCGGTAGAAGAGGCGGAGCTTGGACTGGGACGGAGCGTGTTGCTGGAGCGCGAAGCCCATGATGAAGAACCCCACCCATCCGTAGAGCTGCGAGTTCGCGTGGGCAATCACGTAAGGCGTCCACACACTCGCGATGTAGCTGCCCTGCTGGGCGATGCCCAGGAGGGCCACCGCCCCGAGCGTACAGCCGGCGGTGAGAACGCTGAGAATTCCGGCCAAGAAGAAGGGTCGATAGATCTCGACGCTCGCCCGCCCGTCCGGGTCCGGCGCCGGTCGATGCGACATGAGTCGAAGCGGAGTGAGTTGCCTGACAGCCATCCTTGTTGATCTCCAAAGGTCAGGTTGGCCGCGTATCCGGATCACTGCTATGACGCCCGTCATACGAGGCACGCCTTTCGCTCGCCTTCGTATCGGCCATCATCCTCCCAATGCCCGCCGGTCCCAACCATCAGCCTTCAAACGTCCTCGGGGAGTTCGACTTGACGGGACGGGTCGCCTTGGTGACCGGATGCAGCCGGGGCCTCGGTCAGATTTTTGCCCGTGCGTTGGCCGAAGCCGGGGCGGATCTGGTGATTACGAGCCGCCGGGCGGCCGACCTCGAAGCATTTCGCAACGAAATCGAAACCCTCCGCCGGCGCTGCCTCGCGCTGGAGTGCGACGTGCGCGACCACGCTTCGATTCAGACGATGGTCGCCGCGGCGTTCGAGGCGATGGGCCGCATCGACGTTCTCGTCAACAACGCCGGCTGCAACGTCCGCAAACCGGCCATCGACGTGACCTGGGACGACTGGAACCTCATCCTCGACACCAATCTGCGCGGCGCCTTCTTCGTCGCTCAGGCGGTGGCGCGTCACATGATTCCCGCCGGATACGGGCGAATCGTCAACATCGGCTCGGTGACCAGCGTGAACGGCTATGCCGGGCTCGGTCCGTACGGCGCCAGCCGAGGCGGCATCAAGCAGCTCACCATGAGCCTCGCCGACGACTGGGGCCGCTACGGCATTACCGTGAACTGCCTCGCGCCCGGCTGGTTCAAGACCGCCCAGAACGCGGTGATGTACGAGGACCCGGAGTGGGTGGCGTACCTCAGCGACCGGATTCCCCTCAAGCGCCCCGGCCAGCCCGGCGACCTGCGCGGCGCGGTCGTCTTCCTCGCCTCGGAAGCGAGCGCCTACGTCACCGGCCAAACCTTGCTGGTCGACGGCGGCATCTCAACCGGCGCCGTCCGCGCCCTGCCGATTCGCTGATGGAATTCGTGCCAAGCTAACCGAAGCTAGACGCCATGATTTCAACCCTCGCTTTCCTCGCCGCCGCCCAGCAGCCCTGGCTCGTCAATGAGCTTCGAAGCCCCCTCGAGTATCCGGTCCTCGCCGCCGGCGCCGGTGACGGCAATTTCCGCGTCCTACCACCCTACTCTCGAGCCCCCGAGCTCACCATGCGCGACAACGTGCCGCACGGCTCGGTCTACCACTTCGTGATGGACTCGGCGGACAGTAAGATCTACACAGGCATCGCCAAGGACCGCCCGGGCGAGCTCGTCCCCTACCACCGGCGCGTTACCGTTTACGTCCCCGCCCAATACAAGCAGGGCACGCCCGCGCCGTTCTTCGAATCCCAGGACAGCATGGGTCAGGGGATCATGCCGACCATCCTCGACAACATGATCGCCGACCACCGCCTGCCCGCGATGGTGGGCGTTTTCCTCGATTCCGGCGGCAGCGATGCCCAGGGAAGTGAGCGCGGCCTCGAATACGACGCCATGAGCGGCCGCTACGCCGAGTTCATCGAAACCGAGGTGCTTCCCCGAATCACCCGCGACTACAAGGTCACCTTCACCAAGGATCCGGATGCCCGGATGACCATGGGCGGAAGCTCCGGCGCCGCGTGCGCCCTCACCATGGCCTGGTACCACCCCGAGTGGTACCACCGCGTGCTCAGCTACAGCGGAACGTTCGTCGATCAGGAGTGGCCGTTCAACCCGAAGGCCCCCCGCGGCGCCTGGGAGTACCACGCCAACTTCATCCCGAACCAACGCGTCAAGCCCTTGCGAATCTGGATGGAGGTCGGCGACAACGACCTTCGACCGAAGGATGAGGAGTGGACCCTCCACAACTGGCCGCTCGCCAACATCCGCACTGCCAAGGCGCTCAAGGCCAGGGGTTACCACTACCAGTTCGTCTGGGCCGAGAGCGCCGGGCACGTCGACGGCCGCGTGGTCGACCAAACCCTGCCCGCTGCGCTGGAATACGTCTGGAAGGACTACAGAGGCCCCCGCTAAACGCTACGACCCTACGACCCTAGTCTCCCCGCCGGCCTTCTCCAACCGAATCGGGCGGCACGCGGTTCGGTTCACCAACGCCCGCGCAAGCTCTTCCGAGTGTGTCGTGATCCATAGCTGGCTGAACTGCGCCGCGTGCGCCAGGAGGTCCGCGAGCGGATCTATCGCCGCCGGGCTGAGGCTCATCTCCGGTTCGTTGAAGGCGATCAGCGGCGGCGGCCGCTTGGCGAAGCACGCCGCCGCCAGCGCCAAGAACTTCAGCGTGCCGTCCGAGAGCTCCTTCAACCCCATCGCGCGGTCGATCGACTCGACCTGCGCCTCCACCCGATCCTCGCAGAAGTGGAACTTCGTGCCAGAAAACGCCGCCTCGAGAATTTCGCGCAGGCGCTCGATCTCGCCCTGCGCCTCGATGACGAAAAGCGTCGGCCCCAGGTTCGTCCCGTCGTCCGTCAGCCTCGAAGCATAGGTGGGAACCGCCGGGCGCCGAATCGGCGAGTCGGCGTCGGTTCGGAACTCGTGATAGAACGTCCACCGCGAGACGAGCTCGCGGATGTGGAACAGCGAGGGATACCGGTCGGGATCGCGAACCTGGGCGAACACCGACTCGCTGTCCAGCAGGTCGACCCGCATCTCCATCGCGCCCTCGACGTCCCGCATGTGGGCTACCGACGACTTCCGGTCGACGAGCACGCGGCCGGCGAGTTTCACGATCTCGCTTTTGATCTGAGGGTCGGCGGGAAAGAGCGGGAATTCGTTGGCCGGCCGAAGCCCGAGCTCCAAACTGTACTCGAACGGCTCGACCTCGACGGAGATGTGCATGCGGATCGGACCCTTCTGCCGCCCGCCGGCCCAAAGGATGGAGTCGAGCCCGCCCTCGTCGGCCAGGGCCATCGCCAGCCGCCCTTCGATCGCCGATTTGACGAGCCGGAACGCATTGAAGAGGTTGCTCTTTCCGCAGCCGTTTGGCCCGGTGACCAGGTTCACGTCGTCGAGCTTCAGCTCGAGTCCCTGAATCGACCGGTAGCCATGGACCTCTAGCGCTCGAACCCGGCCATCCACAGGCCCACTTTACCGACGAGAATCATGTTTTCCCGGCACAAACCGCCGAAATCTGGCGAATCCTATAGGGGGAGAGACCGCGTCGATGAATCTGGCCGTTAAGAGGCTCGATCTGCTTTGGGATGGCGACCTGCCGCGCGACAGCATGGCCGGTGAAAAGCACCGCCATCTTTTCGGCGAAGCCAAGCCGCTCATCGACTACGCCTTCAAGGTCGACCGTCCCGCGTTCGTGCGGGTGTGGTGGTTCGACCGGCACCTCGACCGCGTCGTCGATTTCGAACGTCTCGGCGCCCGGCCCAGGCTCGGCCACTTCTATCTCGCCGACTACCTGCGCTCCGAAACCGACCGCCTGGTCGCCGACTATCTGTCCGAGCTCGGTTGGCAGGTCCGCTTCACCCTGAAGTCGATCAAGCGCCGGGAGTTCGCGGTGCTCGCCGTCTTCAGCGCCCAAGGCGCCACCCTCCAGGAGAACGATAGGTACCGCCTCAAGACCCTCGTCGAAGCCGAGCTCCCGCCCGTCGACGACTGGATGCCCCCGATCTGGCCGAACCCCAGGCCGCTCCGCGAATTCGCCGGCCGGTGAGCCGACGCCACACATAAACAGAACCTCGCGTGACGCTCCCCCGTCAGAACGGTGGGCACGCAAATGTGCGGGCCGTGGGGGATCCAATGCTTCACGTCGCGTTGCTGTACGTCGCTGGATGGGCGCACCCTCCTGCCCAGCCGCAGGAGCTCCAAGGCGCCGCCAAGCTCATCTCCGCGCTCAACGGCGGGAAGCCCGGGGCACCACCGCCTCCGAAGGAGCTCAGCGAGCTCACCGCGAAAGTCGAAGCGTTCGGAAACACCGCCGAGAGCCTCGCCCCGGAAGAGGCCGCGAAGCAATGGCTAGCCCTCTGCGATCAGGCCGCGCCGCTCCTCACGATCAACTCGGCCCACCCCTTTGATGCGAGCACCTTGTTCGAGGCGCTCCCGCCTCCGGCCGCATGGCCGGAACTCCGCCGGTTGGTGGAGGCTCGGACGGCGGGCAAGACGAACGGCCGGGCACTGTGCCTAAGGCTCCTCGGTCAGGTCCTCACCCACGACTTGAGGGCTGCAGCCTCGACCCTTCGTCAGATGACGGTCGCCGGGAGCAATGGCTCGAACAACTTCTCCGAAGGTCTGGGAGCCTATATTGCCGTTGCTCGCGCTACGGGTGATCGGGCCCTGATCGACGACGCCGTCGAACTGCTCGTCACCGGCGCCAAGAACCACGAGCAGCTTCAATACGAGCTGGACCAGCTACCGGGTTTGCTCGGCGACGAGGCTGCCTCCAAGGCCTATGAGCGGATCCTCCTCGCAAGCCCGTCATCCCTCGATTCGCTGAGCGATCCGCATCCCCGGGCGCTAGTAGCGAAACTGATACCGGACGATCTTGCCAAGATGCCAGGCCCGGCGTGGGGAATCGTGCAGGGCCTGGAGCGGGCCCCGCTCTATCCAATGTTCGCCTCGAAATGGCCGGCCCAGCCGATCGATGGCGAGCCGACGAACTCGCAACGAGATCGGGCATCCGCCTGCATTTGGTATGCGTTGAGCCTGGAGCTGGCCGGTCGGCACGCGGCGGCGGTGGCCCTCTCCGACAAGCAGGAGTGGTTGCCCGATGCTTACGTCCAACTCACGGGCACGCGCAGCTTCGCCTCGGCTCCTGTCGCCCGCGCCTTCTATCGATTGATGGCGGGCGTCTACGATCGACACCCCGAGAAGGTGCTCTGGTCTCTGACGCTCGAGGCCGCTCGCGAATGTGGTGAGACGGCCAAGGCGTTGAAGCTGATTGAACGCGAGGTTATGCGTCTGTCGGCGGAACAGCGTCGCGAGTCGTCGCTCCCTTCCTCGTACGTGAACGAGTTGCTCGCATTCGATCAGGTCGACGCGGCGGTAAAGGAGCTGCGCCGCCAGCTTGACCTCGCGCATCGTGAGGATCCAAAGGGAAGGTCCGACTCCTGGATTTATGGGCAAATCCTCGCGATCGGCGTTCTCACCGGCCGCCCCGCGCTCGTGAAGGAGAGCCTGGACCGAATCCTCAAAGGCGACCGCGGGCAATTGGCCAATTTCTATAACGACGAGGAACGGCCGAGCAGCCCAAGAGAGCTCGTGATCAAGGAGGGCCGGGCGAGCATCGTCGAGCAGGCGTATATCAAGGCGATCGAGGGCCACGTTCAGGCTTACAAGGAGCGGAACGGCCGGCAGATGACCACTTTTGGCGCCGGCGGGGGCGGGTTCGGGAACTTCATGCCGAGCCGGTACTACCACGCCGAACTGAGCGGACTCGCCGACCTCTACCGCCGGCTAGGCCGTCCTGCCGATGTTGTGGCCTTGTTCCAAGAGTCGCCCGGTTGGGGAGAGGATCATCTCTCGACCTCCAGCCCAAGCGAGCAGCCGGAGTCGGAACGTCGAGGGACGGTCGATGAATTGAACGCGGCGTGGGCTTTGGGGCGGACCGGGCACCGCGCCCTCGCAACCTCGATCATGGCCGCACCGGTCTTGAACGGCTCGGAGTACGATCCCGATTTCCGCTTGCTGGTCGACTTGGCGGGATCAGGCGCCATCGCGATCCTCGATCGCGCCCACCGGGCTCACCCGTACTCGGTGCGACCCCTCATCTGGAAGGCGGTCGCCTTGCACCGCGTCCACCGGGACGCCGAAGCCGAACGCGTGGTTCGTCAGGCGATCGCGCTGGATCCCTCCGACTCCCACGCGGTCAAGGGTCAGTGGCAGAAGGCTTACGACGTGCTCGCCCAGATCCAGGCCGCCAGGACTAACGCCGCCGCGGGTTCGCTGACAGAACGGGCAACCCATGCCGCCGCGCTCATGGAGCGTGGGGCGGAACTGGCCCAGAGCAATCTGGATTCCCGAGCCGCCGCCCTCTATGTTGCAGCCGCGAAGCTCTGGCCCGAGTCCGCTGCGATTCAGGTGCAAACGGGCCGGCTGCTCGAATCTCTGGGCCGAAACCGGGAGGCCGAGGGCCATTACCGGGCGGCGTTCCGGCTCCTGCCGGACCAATTGGGCGTGCGAGAGCCGAGCCGGCTCGATCTCGAGAATCTGCTCCAACTCCCGCTGGCGTCCAAGGTCGCGGGCGAGGAGTTCTCGCGCCGCCTCAAGGTGAGACCCACGGATTCGAGGGCGCTCTATCTGCAGGCACGCCTGGCAAGAGTTCGCGGAGAGGAGACGCTTTCCGCGGACCGCTTCATCGCCTCCGCGCATGCGGACCCAACCTTTGTGCTTGCCTGGATTGGGGTCACCGATCAACTCTATCGCACGGGCAGCCATCCCGACGACTACGTCAGGGCCGTGCGGGAGGCGCTCCGCCTGGATCCGGACGGCTACATCGGGAGCCCCATGCTCGGCGAGGATCTCGATCCCGCCGTGATCTGGAGCCTCTATCACGCGGCGCCGGCGCCGAGCGCTGGAGTCCCGCCCCCGACCTGGCGGCTGGCCGCGTCCGCCGACGATCTCGAGAAGGTGCCGCCGGATGAGACGCAGTCGGGCCTGTACTACCGGTCGCGTTCGAAGCCGCGTACGGATGCGCGTTCCCGCGCGGCGCGTGCCGTGGCCGATATGGAATTGATTCGGCTGCTCATGCAGTGGCTGGTCACCGGGATTAGGGACGACGCCGAGGATTCCCCTCGCTAGTCGCCTGGAGTTTTGTATGTTCTTGACAATCGCGTTACTCACCTCGCAGACCGCTTCCGCTCAATCCGTTCAGGGGGCGCAAGCGGTGTTGACCCACATCAGGAAGGTCACCGGCGAAAAGAAAACCTTTGTAGCCGCTACGTCGCTCCGCTCCGAAATGCTGGCTTACGCCACCGCATGCGACACCATGACCGCGGAGCAAGCCGCGCACGGCTGGCTCAAACTGGTGGACGACATCCACCGGTCCTGGAGAAACGGCCCGGTAAAGGACGGGCCCCGGACCGCGGATTCGGTTGCGGTATTGCCGCCACCCGCCGACTGGGCAGCGATCAAGGCCCGCATCGACGCCATCCCCGCCACGAAGCGGACCGCACAAGACTTAGCTCTGGAGCTCCTCTTCGAGGAGCTCTCCGGCCAACGGGCGCAAGAGCGGGCGACCCTCGGCGCCTTCATTCGGAAGCTGCCTTCCGGACCGGCGAATCGGTCGGCGGAGTGGAGCGCGCGGCAGCTGGAGGTGCGTCTCGCCCAGCGTTCCGGGGATAAGGCCTGGATCGCCGAAGCGGTCGAGCGGTGCATCGATACCACCGGAAGTTTCTGGATGGGCGTATCCGGTGGCGACATCGTTTCGGTTCTCGGAGAGGCGCGGGCACGCGCCGTCATCAAGCGCCTACTGACGAAGCCGAGTCAACCTGGCTTCGACGCCTCCTTCAATTTCTTTCCCCCCTTCGGAGGGGTCGACTCCGGTCGAATGACGAAGCTCCTGATCGAGGTCGTGGCCGCTAACCTGACTGAACTTCGAGCCGCTCCCTGGTCGCTGGCGGCCACGATTCCGACCGCGAGCCTCTACCCGGTTTTGGCCAAGCGGTGGCCGGCAACCGGTCAGGACCCGAACGAGTCCATGTCGGGTCTCAATCGAGCGGAGGCCAAAGTCGTGTACGCCGTGAGCCTCGAGCTCGCGGGAAAGCACGAGCAGGCGCTCGCCCAGTCCAACGATCTCGACTGGCCGAAGGGACGCGGCGCCGTGCAAGTTACGCTACGCGGATCCCTGGATAAGCCCGAGTACCAGCGGGCGTTCTTTGACCTGGAGAGCGCGGCCGCGACGAAGAGCCCCGATGCCGTGCTCTGGAGAGAGTTCGGGGAAGTGGCGAAAGGGCTCGGAAGGCTCGACGAGTATTCGCACTTGGCTCAGGGAGTCAAGCTCGAGGGAGACGCCGCGCGGGAGCTTCGTGACGAGATCGCCGACGTGCGAATCAACGCTCTGTTGGCCGCCGATCAGCTCGACGAAGCCGCGGCGTTGCTCGAGGCGCAGGCGGCTGAATCCGCCAACCCGAATCGATCCACCTCTTATGGAAAGGCTCCGGGGCTTCGATTGGCGCTGATCGGCCACCTCACCGGTCACCCGGATTGGGTCGAGCGCGGAATCCGACTCGCTTCCAAGTCGCCGAACCTGGAGAACGAGTACCTCCAGCTTCGCGACCAGACGATGAGGTTGACCGAGCTGTTCGAGAAGGTTGGCCGGGGCGCCGATGCCGAGGCTCGCATGGTCAAGTCGATCCTGGCCCAACCGAATGGAACCCACCTGACCTCGTTCGAAGCGCTCGTTCACCTCTACTTCGCCGCCAACCGCCCGGCAGATGTGCTCGCCCTCTTCGAGCAGGCCCCGGGTTGGGGCGGGAACGACCTCGTCGACGTGTACTTCGGTCAATACGCCTACACTCGCGGGGCCCCGACCGGCTTCTACGCAGCTTGGGCCCTTGCCCGCACCGGCCGAAAGGACGACGCCTACCGAGTCCTCCTGCCCACCCTCTATTTCGCGAGGTCCTGTGATCGGGGATACGAGCTTCTGCTCGACCTGAAGGGTGCGGACGCGATTCCGCTTCTCGACGAACTCGCCGCCCGAGACCGGTTCGAGGCTCGCCCGCTCATCTGGAAGGCAGAGGCGCTTCGTCGGGCCGGCCGGTTGGAAGAAGCCGAGAAGGTCGCGCGGAGCGCCATCAGCCTCGATCCGTCGGACGGAGAGTCGCCTCATGGCGACCGGTTGCGTGCCTACGTCGTTCTCGCCGACATCCGAGCCGCTCGCGGCGCCGCCGAGGAGGCCGCCCAGCTTCGCAACGCGGTCGAGGCGATTCGAATGGCCGAGCGCGCCGACGACCTGATTGACGCGGGCCTCATCAAGCGCGGCACCGACCTCTACAAGAGCGCGCTGGCCAAATTCGACGACGCCTACTGCATTCAATCGCGCCTCGCCCTCCAGTTGGCGGCGGAAGGGAAGCCGGACGAAGCCGCCGAGCACTTCCGCCGTGCCTTTGAGCTCATGCCGAGTAGCTTTGGCCGCATGGAATCGCATTGCCTCGGATGCGAGGGTGTGTTCACCGGAGCCCAATCCCAGAACATCGCGATGACGACGCTCCGGGATATGGAGGCCAAGTCGCCGGACAACCCGCGCATCCACTACTTGCTGGGCTACATCCTCGAAGACGAGAAGAAGCCTGAGGCGGCATTGTCCGAGTTCAAGCGGGCGACCGACCTCGATCCTGACTACATCAATGCCTGGATTGCTCTGTCGCGCGTCGCGGGGGGCCGGGACGAGGCCCTAGGATTGAAGGCTGCCTTGGCGGTTGTCCGCCTCGATCCGTTCGAATTCCACCGAAATTGGTGGACGGACCCGACGCCGCCCGCGGCGCTCTGGAAGGCGATCCACGACGCCAAGCTGGTGAACCACTTGATCCCCCGACACCTCATGCCGATCCATTCCGGGGCCGATACCGCGAGCGGCTTTTCCGCAGCCTGGTCGCGGGAGGCGGACTGGCCTCAGGTGGGCCGGTTCGGGAACGGGGCCAACTTGCCGTGGCGGGTTCCCGTCACGCCGAGTCTGAGGGTTTCTGGACTCACCTTTGTCTCTGAAATCGCGGAACTGCTCAGCGGCGACGAGCAACGAAACGGATTCTTCGGGGGCTAGCCGCGGAGGTGGGCTCGAAGCGTCGGCGGCGCGATCGTCTCGAGGTACGGCGTCACCCCGAACTCCGCCTTGAGCGCCCGATACTCCTCCA
>DATGIR010000404.1:0-3299 GCA_035295605.1 Fimbriimonadaceae bacterium
GCGGCCGGGCCTGCCTCGTCGTCGCGGTTGGTCGCGCGCATGTTGGCGGCGTGGTGCGCGAAGCGCGGCTCGGACGGCTCGCCGTCCGTGAACCAATCGAGCTCGATGCCCAGCCGCTCGGCCACTCGCTGAAGGGAACGCACGGGAATCTCGCTTCGCGTCTCCCACTTGGCGACCGTGCTTCGCTCCACGCCGAGCATTTCCGCCAGGCCCTGCTGGGTGAGGGCGGGAGCGTGATAGCGCCTCGCGAGGGCGAGCTTTCGGCCGGCGGTCACACACTAGTATAGCGTCTAGATCACATAAATGTGTACATCGGTCGACATTTGCGGCTAGGATGTAGACATGAAACCACATAATTGTGAAGAGAGTGTGACAACCCCTAACGCCGCCCGCAAGGGGCCGGCGGTGGCGTTCTGGCTGCGGCCGGATATCGAGCGGGCGCGGCGGCTGGTCGACCTGTGGGCGAGCTGCAAGCACGCGCGCAAGGCGGGCGTGGACGGGTGCCCCACCACCGACGCGATCTTCGAGAGGCCGGCCCCGACCTGCGAGCCGTGGCTGGACAAGCGGACCGGCCTCTGGATCACGGATGCCGAGATCCTCGTGAGGTCCGCCACGTTCAAGCCGCTGCCCGAACCGAGGCTGGCTGAGCTCGCCCTGGACCGGCTCTTCGACGAGCTCGGCGCGCCGAAGCTGGCGGTGAGCCTGCTCTTCTTCCTCTATCCGCGAACGGGTCCCTACGAGCAGGAAGGAGACCCCGCCGCGTTCCGCCCGAAGGCTCTGTTCGGGTCGCTGGGCGGGAAGTACCTCGACCGGGCACGGGTGGCCCTCCTCGGGCAATTGCACCGCGAAATCCTGCTCCGCGTGGCGCAGGCGGGCACGAGTTCGGAAAATTCGACGGAAGTTTCGGAGGCGGCCTGATGAACCTGATGTTGCCTGCCCGGCCCCACATTAGGTCACAAAAAAGTGACTCAATGTTGACAATTCGTGGGATTTCGACGGAGAATGAACCGGAACTCCCCTGCCGGGACCGCCTCGAATCCCTCATTTCGAAGCATCGGCCCCTCATCAAAAAGCTCTGCGCGGGCTACTGCCCCCAGCGCGAGGACGCCGAGGACCTCGAGGCGATGACGCTGCTCACCGCGTGCCGCCGGTTCGAGACCTTCGATCCCACTCGCGGGAAGTTCGGCACCTGGGTCGGCGCCATCGTCCGCACGGAGGCGAGCGACATGCGCCGCCAGCGGCTCAGGGAGCCGGCCTGTCTGCCGAACGATGCGAAGACTGAATGGATGCTCGAGCAGCACCCGGCCCCGTTCGTCGACCCGATCTCGAACGAGCCGGGCGAGGCAGGGCTGGGATTGACGCCGCTGCTCCGACGGGCCTTCACGCTGGTAAAGCTGGACGGGCTCACGTATGTGGAAGCCGCCCGCGTCATGGGCCGCACCGAGGGGACGATCCGGACCTACGTTTGGCGGGCGCGGCAAGTTTTGCGCGGTTCCGCGCCGGCAAGAACGCGCTGGGCGTTACCGGCGCCTACGCCAGATTTATGAACGCACTCGATTTCGCACTTAAGGACGTCGCCGCGCCGCTGCGCGAGACCGGCGGCAACAACCGCTCGCCGCGCATCGACACCATCAACCGATTCGTCGGCAACCCGATCGGTGCGCCCTACTGCGCGGCCGGGTTGAGCTGGTGCCTTCACGCCGCCGGAGCCGAGGGTTTCCCCTTCTCCGGCGGCTCCCAATTCATCCGCGCCTGGTTCGAAGAGCGCGGTCTGCTGAGCTGGAGCGCCGATGACCTCCTGAAGTGGCGCGGCGCGCTCTTCGGCTGGTCCAACGGCGACGGCCACGGGCACATCGGCTTTGTGGCCAAGCGGTTCCAGTCGGACGGCAAGGTTCTCACCATCGGCACCGCCGAATACAACACCGACAAGGCGGGCAGCCGGGACGGCGAGGGGGCGTACGCCCTCACCCGAAGCCTGAGCGGGCCGCACCGCCTCTGGTTTTTGGACGTGAGCGGCTTCACGGGCGGCGACTGGTGGCCGAAGGCGAGCGAGTGACGGCGCTGTGGGTACAAGCCCTCTGGCCGATCCTCGTGTTCGCGGGAGGCATGCTGTGGTACGGCGGGCGCCACCGCGGCCTCGCCGAGGCGATCCGCGACCGCTTCAACGAGCTGGCCAACGACCAGATCCTGGGCGAGCGCGCCCAGATGGCGGCGAACGAGCGGCTGGACCGCCTTGACCTGCGCCTCACCGCGACGGAGACCAACGTGACCAACCAGGGCCGGATTCTCGACCGGATCGAGAGCAAGCTCGACCGCCTCATCGAGGCGCGCACGGAGGTGCGGCGGTGAAGTACTGGAAGTATCTCGCCGCGTTCGCCGCCGGCTACGTCGGCGCGCTGCTGCCGATCCTCTCCCGCGGCGACCTCCCCGACCGCCACGCCCTCATCGCCGCCCTCGCGGCGGGCGTCCTGGCCACGCACCTGCTGGACCTGGAAAGCCCGCGAGCGTCCAGGTAGCCGCGTCTCCTCTCCCCCGGGGGAAAACCCCGCGCGTCTCCTCTCCCCTCGGGGGGAAAACTCCGCGCGTCTCCTCTCCCTCCGGGAGAGGCAGTGAGCGAAGCGAACTGGGTGAGGGCGCATGACGCCCTCCACCCTCGCCGCGTTGCGGCGAGGACTCCTCCCGAAGGGAGGAGGGACACACGATTATGAATATAGTTATCGGCCTTCGAATCTACGTCAAATTCCGCATGCTGGGCATCACGTTCGGCACCTTCGACCGCTCCCTCTCGGCCTCCATCGGGCCGAACCAGGGACTCTCCTTCTCCGTCCTCGCCGGACCGCCGGCGAACGGGGTGACTACCCTCGTCAACGAGCGCGGCGTCCTCCTTCAGGCTTGGGCGTAGGCGCCGGTAACGCCAGGCGCGTTCGTAGGCCAAAATTCAACCCATGCCTCTCAACCGCCCCGTCGCGCTTCAGCTTTACTCCGTTCGCCACGCCTGCCAGGACGACCTGTTCGGCGTGCTCAACCGGGTCGCCGTGTTCGGCTATAACGGCGTCGAGTTCGCCGGCTACTACGGGCACCGCCCGCTTGATATCCGGCGCGTGCTGGACGACGTCGGCCTGAAGGCCGAGGGCACCCACACCGGCATCGACCAGCTCGACGAGGCGAACTTCAACGCGACGGTGGACGCCCACAAGGACCTCGGCGCCGAATACTGCATCATCCCCGGGCTGCCCGAGGCGATGCGGAACACGCCTGCCGCCTGCGCGGAGACCGCCAAGAAGCTGACGGAGCTGACC
>DATGIR010000405.1:0-4883 GCA_035295605.1 Fimbriimonadaceae bacterium
CCCCGCCCCCGGTGCTCACGTGGCTCATTCGGTCCGCGTAGCCGAACTTGTCCACCGCCGCCGCCGAGTCGCCTCCCCCCACGATGGTGAGGGCGTCGGACTCGGCCATTGCCTTGGCGATCGCCTTCGTCCCCGCTGCGAACGGATCGATCTCGAACACCCCCATCGGGCCGTTCCAGAGCACGGTGCCGGCCCGGGCAATCTCGGAGGAAAACGCGGCCGCGGTTGCCGGCCCGATATCGACGCCGATCAAATCGTTCGGAATCGCCGTTGCTGGCGCTGCGCTCACGGTGGCGCCGTTCTCCAGCTTGTCCGCGCACACGATATCGGTTGGAAGCCCGATCTTCGCCCCGGCGTCCCCAAGCAACCTGGTGGCGTACTCCAGGCTCGCTTCGTCCAGAAGGGACTTCCCGATGGCACCGCCCTTTGCCTTCAGGAATGTGAAGGCCATGCCGCCCCCGATGAGCAGGCGGTCGACCTTGGGCAGAAGGTGGTCGATCACCGCGATCTTGTCGTGAACCTTCGAGCCGCCGAGCACCGCCACGAACGGCCGTTTCGGGTTAGTCAGCGCCTCCCCGAGAAACGCCAGCTCCTTCTCGATCAGAAAGCCGATCGCCGAAGGCAGCAGGTGGGCGACCCCCTCCGTCGAGGCGTGGGCCCGGTGGGCCGTCCCGAACGCATCGTTCACGTAGAGGTCGCCCAATCGCGCCAGCCCCGCTGCGAACTTGGGGTCATTCGCCTCCTCGCCCTCATGGAACCGCACGTTTTCGAGAAGCACGATTTCGCCCGGCGCCATCTCCGCGACCGCCGCTTCGACGTCCGCGCCCACGCAATCGTCGAGCATGCCCACCGGCTGCCCAAGGAGCTGCCCGAGCCGCACCGCGACCGGCGCTAAAGAGTTCTCAGGCGAGCGATGCTTGGGCCGGCCGAGGTGGCTCATCGCGATCACCATGGCCCGGTGGTCCAGCAAGTAGCGGAGTGTCGGCACCGATTCCACGATTCGCCGGTCGTCGGTGATCTCATTTCCATCGAGCGGAACGTTGAAATCGCAGCGGATCAACACCCGCTTCCCGTCCAAGTCAAGGTCCCTGATCGTCCGCTTGCCGGTGCTCATGCGGCCCTGAGCTTACCGAGCAACCTGGATACCCGGTAGATAGACCAGACTTCGCCCAAATAGGACCCAATAATTTGACCGAGCCCAACCCGGTTTCTATAATGGGTTCATGGGAAGGGATGCTTCCGCGCACTGGCGCGCTTATCTAATTGGCTTCGCTCTCGCTCTTTCGGCCACCGCGCTCGCCCAAACGCGGGCGGTTCACCTGTGGTCCGGCTACGGCGGCAACGCCCAGCACACGGCTCAATCGAGGTACGCGGGCGGCGCCCTCAATGTGATCAAGTGGCAAACCCCGCTCGACACGAACCCCACCTACCGAAACGGCGACATCCTCATCCACTATGGAGAGCCGGGCATCACCTCAAAGGGCAACGTGCTGCTGACATGCAAGCACGGTGACAACAATCCCTTCACCATCGAGGCGCACCGTGGCACCGACGGGGGCCAGATCTGGTCCTACACCTCGAGCTACGTCCTCCCCACTTCGGATTGGACGCCTTCAATGGGCCTCGTCGTGTACCCCGGACCGCCGGCGGTCACGATCGGATCGATAGGCCTCGGAGGCCCCAGCGGAACCACGACGATCGCTGCCTGGCCCGAATCGGGTGGCCGCATCGCCATCCGGAGCGATTCGGACACGACGAAGGGCAGCGTGACCATTCACGCTTTCTACGGCGACGCCAACTACGCGGCCAACCAGGCGGCCATGGATGCCAACGTCCAGGTTTGCACGCCGATTACCGCCGGCCCGGACGGCTCCCTCTACTTTGGCTACTACGTGGTTGGCAGCAATCCGCTCAACCTGACGAGCGGGCTCGCCGTCCTCCGCCCGAACGGCACCGGCTCCTCCGTCGGCGTCGCCGCCCTCTCCGGCGACAGCTCGATGAACCGGGTCAGTTTTAACTGCGCACCCGCACTTTCAAACGACGGCTCGACCGTGTACGAGGCCGTCTCCGCCGGCGACTTCAGCGGCGGCTACCTCACGAGCGCCAGCGCCGCCGGCTTGACCCCGATCGCCCACGTCCTCTGCCTCGATCCCTCCAACAATAAGCCGGCGGACGTATCTTCGATCAGCACCGCGTGTCCGATGGTGGCTCCCGACAACACCGTCTACTTCGGTGTTCTTGAGAACACGTTCGATTCCAACAACGACCGCGGCTGGCTTCTTCACTACTCGGCCGACCTGAGCCAGACCTACACCCCCGGTTCGTTCGGGTGGGACTTCACCCCGAGCATCGTGCCCGCCTCGGTGATGCCTGACGGCGGGACCAGCAGCTACTACATCGCCTGCAAATACAACAATTACGTCGGGCAGGGAACAGGCGACGGGCAGAACAAGATCGGGCTGCTCGACCCGTCGCTCAACCAGTTCGACTCCAAACACGGCATCAACGTCATGTACGAGGTTGAGACTTTGCTCGGACAAACCCCGAACTCTGCAGGCGGCTTCTATGAGTGGTGTATCAACAGCATCGCCATCGACGTCCCTAACCAGACTGCGATCTGCAACAGCGAGGACGGCACGGTTTACGCTTGGAATCTGGCGACCAACAAGATCACGAGCAAGTGCAAGCTGACTGCCGGCATCGGCGAGGCCTACACCTCGACCTTCATCGCTCCCAACGGCACCGTGTTCGCGATCAGCAACGGCATCCTGTTCGCCATCAACTCGAACTGAGTTGCGGCGCGCCTTAACGCAAGTCTCTGGCGCGCCGGATTCTGGTAGTTTCCAGGTACGCGCCTGACCCCGGTCGGGCACGCCGCCGCCATGCCCGCCTACCTTCTGAGTCCGCTGCTTTTCGCCGCAACCCTCGCTCCGGGCGATACCCCGGACCGCGACCTGAGCAAGGGGAACACCCTTTACGTCGTCCCTTACGCACACCTGGACACGCAGTGGCGTTGGGCTTATCCGCAGGTGATCCGCGAGTTCATCGCCAACACTCTCACCCGGAACTTCGCGCTGATCGAGAAATACCCCCACTACATCCTCAACTTCAGCGGGTCGCGGCGCTACGAGATGATGAAGGAGTACTACCCGGACGACTACGCGAAGCTCAAGACCTACATCAAGGCCGGCCGGTGGTTTCCCTGCGGCTCATCGGTCGACGAAGGGGACGCGAACATTCCGAGCGGTGAGTCGCTGATCCGCCACGTCCTTTACGGCAACCGCTACTTCAAGAAGGAGTTCGGCGTCGCAAGCCACGAGTTTATGCTCCCGGACTGCTTTGGCTTTCCCTACGCGTTGCCCTCCATCCTCGCCCACTGTGGGATCCAGGGCTTTAGCACCCAGAAGCTAACCTGGGGCTCCTCGGCATCCGGTCCGAACGGAATACCGTTCAAGGTCGGCGTGTGGGAAGGCCCGGACGGCAAGAGCGTCGTCGCCGCCCTCGACCCCGGATCATACGGCGGCAGCGTTTCGGAAGACCTCAGCCAGAACACGAGCTGGCTGGCCCGGATCCAGAACACCGGCAAGCAGTCCGGCGCCTACGTGGACTACCACTACTACGGCACCGGCGACACCGGCGGGGCGCCGCGCGACACCTCCGTCGATTGGATCGAGAAGAGCATCGCCGGCAAGGGGCCGATCACGGTCGTCTCCTCCAAGTCCGAGGACATGTTCCGCGCCCTCACCCCCGGGCAGATCGCCAAGCTCCCCCGCTATAACGGCGAGTTACTGCTCACCGCCCACAGCGCCGGCTCGATCAGTTCGGAGGCCTACATGAAGCGCTGGAACCGCAAGAGCGAGCTCCTCGCCGATGGCGCCGAGCGCGCCTCGGTGGCCGCCATGTTGTTGGGCGGAACCGCCTATCCGTCCGACCGCCTCTACCACGCCTGGGATCTCGTGCTCGGCTCCCAAATGCATGACATGCTTCCCGGCACTTCAATTCCCAAGGCCTACGAGTTCTGCTGGAACGACTTCCTGCTCGCGCAGAACCAATTCGCCGCCGTCGAGTCGGACGCGGTCGGCGCCGTGGCCAAGCAGCTGGATACGAGCGGGCCCGGAGCGCCGGTCGTCGTCTACAACCCACTTTCCACCGCTCGCCAGGATGTGGTCGAGGCCACCCTACCTGCCGGCAGTCTGAACAACATCTACGTCGTTTCCGGCCCCGGCGGCCTGTACTATCACGCGCAAGTCGTGCGGAGCGGTATGGGCACCGTGACGATCGCCTTCGCCCCCGAGGTTCAGCCCACCAGCTTCACCGTGTTCCACGTGGGCCCGCCTGTGCCGGACGGCAACTCGATGAGCCGCCTAACGGTGGACGATCGCCATCTCGAGAATGCCCGTTTTCGCGTGACCGTCGACGACAACGGCGATATCGCCTCGATCTACGACAAGATCGCCAATCGCGAAGTCCTGAAAGCACCCACCCACCTCGAGCTGCAGTACGAGAACCCCGGCCAATACCCCTCCTGGAACATGGATTGGGCCGATGAGAGCGCTCCGCCTCGAGAAACGGTGGGCGGGCCCGCGAAGATCAGCATCGCCGAGAATGGCCCGGTCCGAGTCGCGCTCCGCATCGAGCGGGAGGCGAAGGGCTCGAAGTTCGTCCAGACCGTCCGACTGGCGAATACCGGTGACCGCGTCGAAGTCGTCAACGACATCGACTGGAAGACCAAGGAGCGCGCGCTCAAAGCCGCCTTCAACCTGGCGAACGGCAACCCCGAAGCCACCTACGATCTGCAGTTAGGCGCGATCACCCGGGGCAACGCCAATCCGAAGAAGTACGAGGTCCCATCGCATCAGTGGTTCGACGTCACCGCGCCGGAC
>DATGIR010000406.1:0-25385 GCA_035295605.1 Fimbriimonadaceae bacterium
TGCCGCCCGAGTTGGCAAGCAGAACCGCCATGAGCTGTCCGCTCAAGATCGCGCCGGCCAAGAAGCCGCCGAGCGCCTCCGCCCCCGCCAGGTTGTAGTAGCGGCCGGCAATCTCCGTCACCGGCTTCCCGATCGAGAAGCCGAAGCCAACCGCGACCGGCAGCAGGATTGCCAGGATTCCCGGCGAGAGCAGCTCACGCTGAGCGGCGGTGGTGACAATGGCGACGCATGCGCCGTAATCCGGCTTGCTCTTGCCCTCGAGGATCTTAGGATCCGCTGCGAACTGGCGCCGCACTTCGTTGATCAGCTTGAACGCCGCCCGCCCGACCGCGTTGATCGCGAACGAGGAGAACATGTAGGGCGCCGCTCCGCCGATGAGGAAGCCGAGGAAGATCTCCGGATAGTCGAGCCGGAGCCCGATATGCGCGAGGTGCGCGCTCTCCAGGAAGGAGTGAAAGAGCGCTGTGGCGGCGATCACGGCGGTCGTGATCGCAAACCCCTTGGTGAGCGCCTTGGTGGTGTTGCCGGCCGCATCCAGCCGAGCCACAACCGCCGCGCCAAAGTCATTCCCCTTGGCCGCGCCCGACATCTCGAACACACCCTGGGCATTGTCTGAAATCGGGCCAAAGGTGTCCATCGCCAGCACGAAGCCGGTCGTCGACAGCAGCCCCAAGCCAACCAGGGCGACCCCGAAGAAGCTGGGAACGAAGCTGCCGCCAAAGTGGGACGGCGGGAAGATCCAGAGAGGCACGAGAAGCGCGAGCACGATGCCCGCGACCATGAACGCGCTCGACTCCAGCGCGTAGCTGAAGCCCTGAATGATCATGGGGGCCGCGCCCGCGCCTGCCACGCCGGCGACTTCCTTGGTTGGCTTGCGGTGGGTGGAAACGTAGTAGTCGGTCAGTTGCTCGATTCCGAAGGCGAGCGCCACGCCGAAGACGATTGGGAGCAAGAAGAGGTACCAGGGCACCTTGACGTGCTCGACCTGGGCGATGACGGCTTGCTCCTCGTCCGGCAGCTTGGCGCCCATCGGCGAGCCGTTGGAGTCCGTAATCGCCTTGTTGACCTCATCGGCGGTGGCGCGGTAGTAGCTGAACGCCTGCCGCTTGAAGCTGGCGCTTCCGAACTCGCCATCGACCGCGACCAGGACCTTGCCCTTCTCAGCGTTGTAGTAGAGCGTGCAGGGGAAGCGGCCCCGCTCGGTGACGGTTGTGCCCGCCTCACGAGCCTTCTTGATCTGGTCGTCCATCAAGGCAGCCGGGAAGGGGCCGATGACCGCATGCAACTTGGAGTTCGCGCCGGCCGGCGCCCCCTTCTGCTCGACGTCGAGGTCGAAGACGGTGATAGGCACCTGGGTGCGCGTGTGCCTCTTGGTTTTGGGATCCTCGACGTCTACCGAGTAAAGGTCCTTGAGCGAGCGGATGGCTCCGCGGGCGTCCGGGTTCATATCCCTAACGCCGTATTGCAACACGGGATTCTTATCGTCGGAAAAGTCGATCGGCCGGTAACCCTCGGTCTTGGGCGCGGGGGGCGACGTCTCCTCGTTGTAGTCGAACGCAACCTGCCCGAGCGCTTGCAACTCCTCGTCGGCAATGCCCAATTTCTTGGTTACCGGGTCCTTGATAAAGTCGACCGGGGCAAGCTCGTAAGGTTGCTTGCCCTGGGACTTGGCAACCTGATTGCGAAGCTCTTGGAGAGCCAGCTTCTCCTTGTTTTGGAGCGCTTCGATGGAGACGAGCGTGCTCGACTGGATCGGCTTACCGGTTCCGCCGAGCCACAGGAACGTGAACAGGCCGACGCCCAGAACCGCGATCGCCGTAGAGATCAAGAACCCGGAGCGCAGGAGCTTGAGCGGATCGCTCTTTTCGTCGTCGCTGCCGCGAACCAGGAAGATCCCGATGATGGAGGCGATGATCCCGATCGCGGAGATGCTGAGCACCAGGATGACCAGCCGCATCCAGGTCTGAGGGTCGAAGACTTCTGCGGTTGCCGCCGCCAATACGATCGCCGCGACCAACGTGACCGAATAGGACTCGAAGACGTCGGCCGCCATTCCGGCGCAGTCGCCGACGTTGTCCCCTACGTTGTCGGCGATCGTGGCAGGGTTGCGAGGATCGTCCTCGGGGATCTTCTTCTCAATCTTGCCGACGAGGTCGGCTCCAACGTCCGCCGCCTTGGTGAAGATGCCGCCGCCCACGCGCATGAAGAGCGCGGCGAGCGAACCTCCGAAGCCGAAGAACACGAGCAGCTTCATCGCCGCGGCTCCGGAGAGAAGGAAGATCGCGCTGGCGCCGACCAGGCCCAGGCCGACGGTCATGAGGCCGGTCACCGCGCCGGACCGGAACGCGACCTCCAGCGGCGTCTTGTTGGAGGTGAGCGCGGCATGGGCCGTCCGCATATTCGCGGCGACGGCGACGAGCATGCCCGTGTAACCGGCAAGGTAGGAGGCGGCGACGCCGATGACGAAGCACGCCGGGATTCCGAGTGAAACTGAGACTTTTTGCTTGTCGAAGAAGAGGGCAAGCAGGGCGATTGCGATGAGGATCACGAAGATCGACATCGTCTGAACCTGCTTGCGCAAGTAGGCGAGCGCGCCCTCGCGGATCGCCTTGCCGACCTCCTGCATCTTCTCGTCGCCGGGCGAGGCGGCCATGACAGTCGAGCGGATCATAAGCGCGACCGTCACCGCGACCAAGCCGAGCACGAGCGCCGCGATCAGCAGGCCGGTATCGCTCTTGGAGAAGTGCATCACCGCGCTCCCTTCGTCGGCCAGAGCCGGAAGCGGAATGAGAGCCAGAAGGGCCGTAAGGAGTAGGGCCCGGCCACGTGATCGCACTAAGTTGATTGCCGCGTTAACAATAAGATGCATGGGGTAAGTAGCAACTCCGGATGCCCTTCCGTGCAGCAGCACTTGGCGGCAAATCAAGTGTGGGCGATAGGATACCCGCTTGACCTACGCGATGACTGCCGACCGGTAATCCCTAGAGGGCGAGGGCCTGAATCGTAGCCGTCGCGCCGTGAATCGCGAGCTGTGCCTGCAGCATTTCGGCCTTTCGCCGGTTGATGCCCGTCAGGAGCGTGCTCGGCAGCTGGTCAAGGATGTCCTTGACCTGGTTCCGGTTGAGGGCCAGCATGTGCTGGAGGGTGGAGATGACCTCCTCGGTCTTGATCCCGCCCTCCGTCAACACGAGCTCGTACAGCGCATCGTCTTCCGTGAGCGCAAATCCCTTCGGCAGCGTCTTGATCGGCTTGTCGTCGTCCTGCGAAATCGGGATCTCGTGATCGCAGCTTTCGCAGATGAGGATCTCGGTCTTCTCGCAGTACCAGTTAAGCGCCTTGCAGAAACCGCACTGCACTTGCATGACCTCCATGACCTTGCCGTCCTGGATCGGGATCATGCGATTACACGAGACGCATGCGAAGTCGTCGACCGGTGTTTCGAGGAGCGGGTTAGCCGCTTCGCAGAAGGGGCACACTACATCGATGCTCGTGACCTTCTTGACTTGGAACATCGAGTAGATGGCGACGCTCAGAAAGCAAACGCCGAAAATGAGGAGCAGCCAGCCGAGCGGAACGAACCACCCGTCGCCCCGGAACTTCAACAAGATGCCGGAAAAGCCGATGACGAACACGGCGGCGAAGACGCAAAAGAGCGCTCGCTCGGCGATCATTTCAATGAGATCGGTACTGCGTTGAACCTTAGCCATGGGTCGATTGGCGCGATGGCCTCACCACACAGTATAGCAATCGAACCTCGGTTGAACGGAAGGTGTCCTAGGATGGTCCCGTCGACTGGCTTTGGGTCTTGCGCGCCCTTCGCGGGACGGGATCGACCGGTTCCGGGTCCGATTCGACTTTCGCCGCGAAACCGGTGCCGGTGGCCGCCGGCAGTTGGCCGGCGTTGGGATCGGTCGCGGGAACGATCAGGATCTGGTTTCCGGTCTGCCGAAACGCCGTGAAGTGGAACCGCGGCCCAAGATCCTGGATGATGTCGAGCGCGCTCATGTCGCGATACTCCATGCGGATGTCGTAGTTCGGCATGTTCGGCGCGAACTCGACTTGGAGGCCGCCGCTCGTCGCGACGGCGAGGATCGCCACCTGGAGCTTGGTTCGTTCGAACGCCACCAACTTTTGCGGCCTCAGATAGGGCGGCTGGTCGGGCGGCGGCGGTGTCTGTGGAGGCGTTTGCTTGTTCTCCGGGGGCGCGGCGCTGCCCGAACCCAGGCCCGGCGTCATCACGATCCCGGGGCTGGGGAGCGTCGGGCCGCCCGCGATTACGTGCGGAACCGGCTCGAGCCTGGGCGAAGCCATGAAGTGCTTCGTAACCGTAAACGCCGCGACCGCCAGGCAGGCGGCGGCGAGGACACCGAACGTTGCCACGACCTTCGGGTTGGGTCCGATCTGGCGCGGCGTCCGGCGGTCGAACCGGGGCACCGGGCGACCGGAACCGTTGCCTCGCGCGTCGCGAAGCTCGCGAACGAGCTGAATGCGCTTGCCGAGCTCGCTCACCAAGTGTGGGAAGCGCGCTTCGAAGTCGTCGAACGCGCCCTGATCTTGGCTTTCGGCGACCTCCCAAAGCAGCCGGTCGAGGTCGGGCGGAAGATGGTTCGTCATCGTCCCCCCTCCTGCTCGTAGAGCGCCCGGAACCGCTCCCTGGCGCGATAGAGGCGGGTCTTGGCCGCATTCACCCCGCAGCCAAGGCTCACCGCGATTTCGGTCAGGCTGAGCTCGTCCCAATAGAAAAGCGCGAGGAGGGCCCGGTCCCTTGGCGCCAGCTTGCTCAAGATCTCCTGGACCCGCGGGTCGATGTCCTCTTCCCGATCCGGCGGCGCCTCGCGGGCGATCGCCTCGGAGAGCTGCACGTTCCGGGCCGAGTGCTTGTGGCGGCGGGCCTCCTGGATGCTGCGGTTGACGGCGATTCGGAAGAGCCAGGTGCTGAACCGCGAGCGCCGGTCGAAGCGATGGAGGTGCCTGTGAACGAGAGCGAAGACTTCCTGGGTCGCGTCTTGAGCCTCGTCGTAGCCCAGAAGCACGCCTCGGGCGAGGGAAAAAACCTTGTCGTAATACTTCGCGTAAAGCGCCTCGAATCCGGAGGTGTCACCCGCCAAGAAGCGCTCGACGAGAAGGAGATCTTCGTCGAAGCCGATGCTCTTGGTCTTATCGATTACCGCCGACACCACGCCTCTTCATTGGACGCCTCCCCTCGGAAGGTCGTTACCTGTGCTTACGGATGGAGAGCGCCGCCCGAACTCATTCGGAACCCGAATCCCCGCGTAAATAACGAGGGCCAACAGCAGCGTCGCGGCGGCCCCTATCGCGATCGACGGCCGCTTGCGACCCCATGCCAACAACCCCGATCCGAACCCGATCGAGATCGGGCCGATTGCCGGATAGAGGTACCGCGCCTGTCCCTGGAAGAAGACGTTGTTGAACCGCCAGAAGAGGAAGACGACGACAAGGACCAGCAGTGCGTTGACGCACGTGACCGCCCCGCCCTGCTTCGCCCACGGCTCGCCCAGACTCAGTACCCATCCGAGCGCGACGACGGCCAGGACCGCAAGACACGCGCGGTAGAGGGTGTTCGGATCCGTGCCGCTCTCCGTCTTCGGCGTCCCCGACTCGTTGAGGAATATGTCCATGTAGCCGAACACGCCGATGAAGGAACGCGCCGTCCACCAGCCCACCCAGTTGGTCCAGTAGCCAAGGCCCTCGCCCCCGGGCAGGGTCTCGATCGACTCCTTGTGAGGGTTGTCGGCGAAGGCCTTGTTGAACACGTTCGTGGCCAGCGGATCGTGGTAGACGGATTGGTTTCGCACGAGCCACGGACCCGCGAAAACCACTACCCCGAGCACCGCCGCCGCGACCATGATCGGGGTCGGGCGCTTCGCCTGACGGATGAGTACCGCCAGCAGGAGGACCGGGAGCAGGGCGATGCCGGTCGTCTTGGTGAGGATGGCAAGCCCGGTCAGCACGCCGACCAACAGGGCCGACTTGAGCGACCAGCCTGCGCGCAGGGCAAGGGCGGTCACCGCCATCGCCCAGGTCATGAGCGCGAACAGCAGCGGGTCGTTGCTGATCGCGCCGCTCAGGGCGACGTTCATCGGCAAAAGGGCAGGGAAGAGGGCGGATGCGACTGCCAGATCCGGTCGCCGAAAACCCCACCAGGCGCCGAAGAAGACCGCGAGCACGGTGGCGGCCCCGAACACCGCGTTGAGGGCCCGCAGCCGCAGGCCCGCCGATTGTTCGGCGACGTCGGCGACGCCGGTGAGCTTGCCCCAGCCGGCGGCTGCCAAATAATAAAGCGGCGGCTGATGGTTCTCATACTGCTCGGCGCGGTAGACCTTGTCGCTTTGCATCTTGTCCAGGTCGAGCACCGGGATCCCCGAGCCCTTCAGCAAGCCCTGGATATAGTTCGCGTGCGCCCGCTCATCCGGGGCGCCGATATCCGGTGCCGGTCGACGGCCGACGAGCCCCTCGCTTCGATAGGGCGTGAAGGAGGCGAACCAAAGTGCCAGCCCGGCGTGGAGGAGGGCCAGAACGATCGCCGCGATCAAAATCCGTCGATCGAGCGTCGATGAATTTGCGCTGTCTGGCACCGGTAGACGTTATACTTGCTTTGAGTTATCGGTTCGCGACGAATCGGGAGACCTAAATATGAGACGACTCGCAATTGCTTTCGCGACGCTTGCCGGGGCCGGCGCCCTTACGGCGCTGGTGTTTGCCCAGGGAGGCGTGAACGCCCTTACGCACTATTCCGACACGCTGAACAAAGCCAATTCGCTTAGCGTCGACTTCACGACGCGGAACGGCGACGAAGCCCCGGTCGCCTATACGGTTTCCCTCGCGAAGCCGAACCTGGCCCGAATCGATACGCCGGAGAAGCTCATTGTCGCCGACGGAAAGAACATTACGACGTTCTACAAGTCGCGCAACAACTACATCGTTACGCCCCAGACGGACGCCGACCTCAAGGGGATGCTGAAGGCTGACGAGCTCGTGCTCTTTGCGCCGTTCTTCGACACCTCGGCGCTGAACACTTCCGCGGCCAAGGACCTGGGCACGAAGGACCTCGGCGGGTCGACGGTGCAAGCCGTGCAGGTCCCGCTTTCGGGCAAGGATCACACCGCGACCGCTTACGTCGCACAGGGTGACGGCCTGGTTCACCGGGCACAGATTTCGATGAACACGGTCAGCGGCATGGGCGGCGAGCAGAAGGCGACCAAGCGGATCCTCGTGGCTCGCTCGATTAGCGTCTCCGGCAGCGTCGACCAGAACCTATTCGCGTTCAAGGCGCCGGACGGCTCCTCGCAGATTTCGCTGGCCGACCTCAGCGCTGACAAGTGGTACACGGATCTCGACGAGGCGATGGCCGTCGCCAAGTCGACGAACCGCAAGATCTTCGTGGACTTCGATGCGACGTGGTGCGGGCCGTGCCACATGCTCCACGATCAGGTGCTTGTGACCGACGACTTCAAGAAGCTCAGCAAGTATTTCGTCTTCTGCGAAATCGACGTCGACGCTCAGAAGACCGTCGCCGCGAACTACCAGGTCGAGGCCATGCCGACCCAGATGATCCTCGATGCCGGCGGCACCCCGATCGATCGGCTCGTCGGCTACGGCGGCCCGGACATGTTCTATGCGTTCGTGAACAAGTACACGAACTAAGGCGCTCACAACCTACTCCAGGGTTAACGGCCCGCCGATACTTTGCTCGGCGGGCCGTTTCGGCGTCTTGCCGCGCCAGGTTCCGCGTGGGGTCGGCTGAACCTGGATTCAGGTAATCTCACCTGACACCCAGGCCCACGGAGAAACTTGTTTTGGCTTCGCGTACCGTCTCGGCTACTGCCGAGAAATCATCAGACCAAACCGATCAGCGAGCTGGCGAGGAAGCAAATCTCCCTCACCGGTCGCTGACGCAGGCGGATCGCCTCGAGATCTTTCGACAGCTCTATCTCGCCCGCTATTTCGACGTTCGCCTGATCAAAGAAAAGAAGCGCGGCCGCCTAACCGGAACCCTCTACTCGTCCCACAACCAGGAAGCGATCCTCGTCGGCGCCCTGTTTGGGCTTCGCCCCTCCGACTGGATCTCCCCGGTCCACCGGGACATGCCGGCGTTCTTCTTGAAGGATGCGAAAGCCGGCTGGCGTAACCCGGACCGGATGGGCATGTCGCTCGAGGAAGTCTGCGCGCAAGTTTGGTGCAAGGTCACCTCGCCCGGCCGGGCCCGGGATAACTGGTCGCATATCGGTTCGCGCGAGAGGCGCATAGTCCACTCGACCTCGATGCTCGCCGGGACAATTCCGGTCGCGGCGGGCGTGGTGCTCGCCGACCGACTGAACGGCGGCGACGCCGTCTGCGTCACGTTCAACGGCGAAGGTTCGACCGCTCAGGGCATTTTTCACGAGGCGATCAACTTCGCCGCCGTTCACAAGCTCCCCGTCGTCACGATCATCGAGAACAACCAGTGGGCGTACGGCACGCCGGTGAGCATGGAGGTCCCGACCCCCGACGTGGCCGACCGAGCCCGAGGATACGGGATTCCCGGCTATGTCGCGGACGGCCAGGACGTATTCGACGTTTACGACAAGGTGATGCAGGCCGTCGCCCACGCCCGGAGCGGGGCCGGTCCGAGCATCGTGGAGTGCAAGACGTTCCGCGCCTACGGACATGGCGACCACGACGACGACCGCGCGAACAAGTACCGCTCGCCGGAAGAGATCGAGCACGGCCGCGCGCGCGACCCGATCGCCGTCTGCCGCCGAAAGTTGATCGAGTTCGGTGACCTCACCGGCGATACGGCGACCTCCTACCCGGCCGAGGGCAAGCCTTCCAGCCAGGCGATGAACGACGACTTTCCCCCCGATGTGGTGGAGTACATGGACGAGGCGATCCAGTTCGCCCTTCACGCGGCGGTACCGGATGCCGAAGAGGGCGGCCGCTGGGTGTTTCACGAGCCGGGAGGCCATCGATGAGCGCGGTAGCCGTCCCCGTCAAGAAGAACTACCTCACCGCGCTTCGCGAGGCGATCGACGAAGAGATGGGCCGAAACAACGATCTCCTGTGCCTCGGCGAGGACATCGGCATCCTTGGCGGCGCGTTCGGCGTCACCGAAGGGCTGCAGGCCAAGTACGGCGCCCACCGGGTGATGGACATGCCGATCTCCGAGGGCGCGATCATCGGAACCAGCGTCGGCGCCGCCCTGAACGGCAAAACCGTGATGGCGGAGATGCAATTCATCGACTTCATCTCCTGCGGCTTCGACCAGATCGTCAATACGCTGGCCACCTACCACTATCGGACGGCGGGCGAGGTGAGCATGCCGATCGTGGTTCGCGGACCGGCCGGCGCCTACAGCGGCGGCGCGCTCTACCACAGTCAAATGAATGAGGCATGGTTCTGCAACGCGCCGGGCCTGAAGGTGGTCTGCCCATCCACGCCGGCGGACGCGAAAGGGCTCCTGAAAGCCGCGCTGCGCGATCCCAATCCTGTCATCTTCTACGAGATCAAGGAGCTCTACCGGAAGAAGCAGATCGAGGAAGAGATTCCGGAGAACCACATCGTGCCGCTCGGCAAGGCGGTCATTCGCCGGCCCGGCAAGGATGTGACCCTGGTCAGCTACGGCCAAACCGTGTACCACTGCGTCGCCGCCGCCGATGCTCTCGCCGAGCAGGGGATCAGCGCGGAGGTCATCGACCTCCGCTCTCTCGTGCCCCTGGACGAGGAGACGGTGTTTCTCTCGCTCGGAAAAACGAACCGGGTTGTGGTCGTCAACGAGGCGCCGATGACGTGTGGCTTCGCCGGGGAACTGTTGGCTCGGATCTCGGAGAAGGCGTTCCACCTGCTCGACGCCCCGCCGCAGCGCGTGACCCGGCTCGACACGCCCGTGCCCTGGGCCAAGCCCATGGAGCTGTACGTGCTGCCCTCGGTGGAGAAGATCGTCGCGGCAGCGATGAGAACCGTGAGGTTCTAGATCTTGGTTCCAACACCTAGAACCTAAACGGGGGTTCCCAAATACGCGGCGATCACCTTCGGGTCGTTGCGGATCTGCTCCGGCGGGCCCTGGGCGATCTCTTCACCGTGGTCGAGCACAAAGATCTGCTCGCACAGGTTCATCACGAAGCGCATGTCGTGCTCGATGACCAGCACCGTCTTGCCGTGCTCGTCGCGTAGGCGCTTCACCGCGTTCATCAGGTCGACCTTTTCGTTCGGGTTCATGCCAGCCGCCGGCTCGTCGAGCAGCAAGAGCTTAGGCTGAGTGGCCATCGCCCGGGCGATCTCCAGCCGGCGCTGCTTTCCGTAGGGAAGGTCCGCGCTTCGGACGTGGGCGACGTCCTGAAGGTCGAGGACTTCGAGCAGCTTCATCGCATCCGCCTTCATCGCGTCGGTCTCGCGGATGGCGCTCGGCAGGTACGCCAACGAGCTCGTCAGGGTCGTCTTGTGCCGCAAAAAGCCGCCCACAACCACGTTCTCCAGCACCGACAGAGCCGGGAAGAGACGAATGTTTTGAAACGTCCTTGCGATGCCGAGCCCGGCAATCCGGTTGCAGGGCGTTCCCGTTATCGCCTTCCCATCGAATCGTATGGACCCGCTCGTCGGCTTGTAGACGCCGGTGATCATGTTGAAGCAGGTCGTCTTTCCAGCCCCGTTTGGCCCGATCAATCCGAAGAGCTGGCCGGGCGCGATATCGAACGTCACCTGGCTCACCGCCGTCAAGCCGCCGAACCGGATCGTCAGTTGCTGAACCTGAAGGAGGCTCAAGCGGAAACCTCGGCCGGGCGCTTGCGGCTGACCAGGCCGCGGAGCCAAGTCAGGCTGAGTTCGTGATGGGCAAAGATCCCTTGGGGCCGGATGAGCATCACCGAGATGAGGGCGACCGCAAAGATTGCCATGCGGAGTTGGCCGGCATCGATCTGGATCGCGGCCAGGCCCGAAATCAAGTTCACGCCGAAGCCGAGAAGCTTCCCGATTACGAGCGCGCCGACAACCGCGGCCGCATATAACCCCAATCTCTGAACAAGCGGGAACTGAAGACTCCGGCTGATCCACCGAATCAGGACGACCGCGGCGAAAATTGTGAGCATCCATTGAAGGCACGTCGCGCCGGTCACGTACAGCGTGCCGCCGTCTGGCGCCTTCAGGTTTCGAAGGTACTCCGGAAGGTAGCTGAGGAAGATCGCGGCTACCACCGAGCCGGTGATCGAGCCGGTGCCGCCCAGCACCACCATCGTGAGGATGATGAAGGAGACGTCCATCGCGAACGTCTGCGGGGTGATCAATCCCTCGTAGTGAGCGAGCAGCGCCCCCGCCGCTCCCGCGAATGCCGAGCCCACCATGAAGGCGGTAATCTTGACCTTCGTGACGTCGACGCCCATCGCCGCGCTTGCTACTTCGTCCTCGCGAACCGCGACGAACGTGAGCCCGCGGGCGGTCTTGAGCAGGTTTCGGCATACGGCGATACAAAGAAAGGCGAGCGCCCAGACGAGCCAAAGCGATTGGATCGTCGGAATGTCCTTCATCGCATAGGCGCCGCCGAGCGCCTCCTGGTTCTGCACGATGATGCGAAGGATCTCGCCAAATCCAAGCGTCACGATCGCCAAGTAGTCGCCCCGTAAGCGTAGCGAGGGCAGCCCAACCACGAACCCGGCGATCGTTGCTCCCAAGGCGCCGACGATCATCATCGCGATGAGCCAGACGACAGGCCCGCCAACCTTTCCGGCGCCGGCGGCAAAGTAGTGGATGGAAAGGTAGCCGGTGAAGTACGCCCCGATTTGATAGAACGCGGCGTGACCGATCGAGAATTGGCCCGTGATGCCGTTGATGAGGTTGAGGCTGACGGCGAGCGTGACGTACAAGCCTGCAAGGGCGACCAGGCGAAGGCCGTAGAAGTCGAACATCTTCCCGGCGACCGCTTGAATCAGGAAGCAGGCGCCGATCCCAATCGCGATCGAGGCGATCCGCTTCGGCCAGAACACTAGACCTTCTCCACCTTGGACGAGCCGAGGATGCCGCCGGGGCGGAAGAGAAGCACGATGATCAGGATCACAAAGGCGATTGCGTCGGAGTAGTTGCTATAGCCGAGCCAGATGACGAAGTCCTCGGCCACGCCCATCAGCAGCCCGCCGAGAACGGCGCCAGGGATGTTTCCGATGCCGCCGAGCACCGCCGCGACGAACGCCTTCACGCCGGGAGTGAATCCAAAGAAGGTCGTGAGCGGCGGACCCTTCAGGGTCGCCTGCATCATTGAACCCGCGCCGGCCAGGGCCGATCCCAGGACAAACGTGAAGGTAATCGTGTTGTTGACGTTCACGCCCATGAGGGCGGCCGAGTCGAAGTCGTGAGATACCGCGCGCATGGCGCGACCGCTCTTGGTGAACATCACCAGGTAGGTCAGCACGCCCATCAGCACGACCGACGTGACGAGGATGATGATGTCGGCGTGGCGCACGGTGATCACGACGCTTCGCTCATCGGCCTTGGCTTGGGCCGCATTGAACGGCGCGAGCGACGCTTTGTACTTGTCGTGGAGAGCCTGCCCGTCCGGAGCCAGGTCGAATTCACCCACGCCCTGATGCGTGGACATGTAGAAGTCGTACTTCTTCTTCGCATCGAGGTAGATCGTTTGGGTGGAATCCAGGTCGCGCTGCAGCTCTGCCGGCGGGGCTTGCAGCACGATCCGCGAGCTCTCCCGGTAAACGGGGGGGATGACCTTCTCGTTGATGCTCGGGGGCGGGCTCGACGGCAGGAAGAGCGCGCCGCCGTACTGCAACAGCAACGACACGCCGATCGCCGTGATCAGGGAAGCAATTCGCGAGTGGGCCCGCATCGGCCGGTACGCGAAGCGCTCGATGATGACCCCGACGCACGCGCACACGATCATGCTCGCCGTGAGCATGATGAGCAGGTTCACGACGCTCGAATCGGTCTTGTTCGAAGTCGGCCCGAAGCCGAGCATCCGCGAGGCGAAGAGCGACACGTAAGCGCCGAGCATGTACACCTCGCCGTGGGCAAAGTTGATCAGGCGCAGAATGCCGTACACCATCGTGTACCCGAGCGCGATCAAGGCATAGATCGCGCCCAGGAAGATGCCGTTTGCAAGTTGTTCCGGCAGCGTTCTAAGGTTGAGCGCTGCCAGGAGTTCGACTCCGTGACCCATTCGCTATTTCTTGGCGGCGGGCGGAGTGGATGCGGCCGGAGGCGTTGCTGCGGTTGACGGGAATACGTCCTCGAACGTGTAGGCCTTCACGAAGGTTTGCTGCTTGTCCTCGGTGAGCTGAACGACGATCGCACGCTTTGGCGGGTCGCCGTGGCGGCCCTTCAACGTGATGTCGCCGGAAACGCCGTGATAGTTGTCGGTCGCGTCGATCGCGTCACGAAGATCCTTGGCCGACGACGATTTCGCCCGCTTCAGGGCATCCAGAGCGACACCCGCGGCATCGTAGCCGAGGGCGCCCATCGTTGTTCCAGGGAGACTTCCACCATAAGCGGCCGTCCATTTTTGAAGGAACGATTGAACCGCATCGCTCTTGTCCTTGTTGTTGTAGTGGTTGCAGAAGTAGGAGCCGATGATGGCGTCGCCGCCTGTATTCACAATCTCCTGGCTGTCCCAGCCGTCCCCTCCCAGGAAGGGAACCGACTTCTGAATGCCGGCCTCGCGGGCCTGCTTGACGATCGGGCCGACCTCGGTGAAGTAGCCGCTGCAGAACACGCCGTCCGGGTTCTTGGCCTTGACGTTGGTTAGGAGCCCGCTGAATGAGGTCTGGCCGGTGTTGTACTTCTGCTCGTCGACGATCGTGCCGCCGAACTTGGTGAAGGCCGTCCTGAACGAGTCGCTCAAGCCCACCGAGTAGGGTTGCTTTTCATCGGTAACGAGGGCCACGTTGCGAAGGCCGAGCTTCTCGTAGGCGAATTTCGCCATCACCGGACCCTGAAGGGCGTCGGTGTAGCACACACGAAAGATGTAATCGCTGTCCTTGGTGAGGTCGGTTCGGGTCGCCCCCACCGCGATTTGAGGAACCTGCTTGCTGGTGGTCGCCTCCTTCATGGCCGCGCTGATTCCACTGGCCACCTCTCCCAGCACCACGACGCAGCCTTCCGAGATGAGCTTCTCGGCCGCGCTCTTTCCGCTTTCTGGCTTGCTGGTGCTGTCCTCGACCAGCAACTGAACCTTCTTATCCGGGTTCGCCTTGTTGTACTCCTCTACCATGAGCTTGGCGCCGCTCTGGCTGTCCTGACCCCAGGGCTTGAGATCGCCGGTGAGCGCCGCTACCAGCCCGATCTTGATGGATCCCGACGCCGTGTTTCCGGTCGTGGAACTCGACGAGCCGCCGGTTCCCGAGTCGCTCTTACATCCGGCGAGGAAGAGGGCGGCGAGAAGGCCGGCTCCGGCCCAGAGACGATAGTTGAGGTTTCGGGTTAGCAAATCTTCACTCCTTTAGGAGCCTCGGCGTCACGCGGACCTGCCGTAGCGACGCAAGTATACAGAAAACGGGGTGCCGTTGCCCGGAGAAGCGGTACAGTGCCGCTAGGCAATTTTCGAATGGCAAACGAACAGGCAAAGGCATTTATCGATCAAGCGACGCAGTCGCTTCAGAACTCCCAGTTTCAGCAAGCCCTGGAGTTGGTCGATCAGGCGATTGCGATCGAGCCTGGCGCCAGCGATTCGCAAGTGCTGCGGGGCATCTGCCTGTCGCAACTGGGGCAGCCGGATGCCGCCACCGAGGCCTTTCGAAAGGCGATCATGCTTTCGCCGTACAACGCGAAGGCGTACTACAACCTCGCCGTCCATTACAACGGACTCGGCAACAAGAAGGAGGCATGCGAGCTCGCTCGCGAAGCTGTCTCCGTTGATCCTCGCCATGCCGCCGCGAAGCAACTGCTTCTGCAGCTTGAAAAGGAGCTGGCGGGACCGGTCCACGGCCCGACTGGCACGGGGGGCGAGCTTCCGGGCGCGTACGACAACGTCCAGGCCCCGCCAAGACCGGGGCAAATGCCGAACGAACCCGGTGGCATCCTCGAGCCTCACAGCGCGGCTTCAGAAGCGCCGGCCCCTGGCGCCCCCCCCGCCCAACCGCGCCCGCCCACCGAGACCGCACCGCCTGCGGGCGGCCCTTACACACCGCCGCCGAGCGGCCCCTACGCGCCGACGGGTGGGAGTCAGTTTTCGCCGGCCGGCTATCAGCGGCCGGGATACGACCAGCCTGCCCACGCCTTGCCGTGGGTCGAAGGGATGGGGTCGGGTTGGGTGGCGATCGGCTGGATCATTGCCGCGCTATCGCTCGTCCTATTCGGGGTCTTGGTCGTGACCTATATCTCGGTCTTCCAACAGGCATTCCAGAACGGCGCCAATTCAGCGGCCACGAACTCGAGCATGAATACGATCGCGCTCGGCCCGCTGGGTCTGTTTTTCCTCTTCGTTCGGGTCCTTGGCCTGTTCTGGTTCCTCTTCGACGTGATGGACCGTCGAACCGGATGGGGCTGGTTCGTGGTCTACGTCATTCTCTGCTGCTGCGGCTTCCCGTGGATCATTCTTCCGATCTACATCTTGGCCGGCAGGAAGTAATCCGGGGAGGATCTGGCCAAAGGCGCGGTTACAATAGTTAAAGCCTATGCTCTCCGCGCTTCTTGCTACGTGCGCGCTCTTCGGGCAGGCGCCCCCCGCGCTGACCAAGCTCGTCGAAGTGCCTTTCGACATCGACGGAAGCGCAATGGTCGTGCCCGCCACGATTCATGGCCAGTCCCTCCGGATGATATTCGACACCGGGTTCGGCGGCGAAGCCGTGGTCGAGGACTCGGTCGACATGGGAAAGCCGGCCGGCTACACGACCCTCCGGGACTTTGTCGGGACATTGCAGCTCCCCTACTACAAGGTCAGCGAGATCAAGCTCGGCGACTTGGTGGTCAAGGATCCGGATATGGAGGTCCAGGCGCAGGCCGGGGTCTCGGAATTCGGCGCGGAATCACACGTCGACGGGCTGATGGGCTTCGGCGTCATCAAGAACTTCGTGACCGAGATCAACTTCGAGCACACCAAGTTCGTTTTCCACCCGAGTTCGGAAGACCTCTCGGTTCGTAAGCCGGACAACAAGAAGACGTTTCTGCTGCCCATGCAGCCGATCGGGACTCGGTCGATCGTCCTTCTCGTACAAGCCCCGGATGGGAGGCGCATGAACATGAGCCTCGACACCGGAAACGCCTTCTATGCGACGACGCATCGCGACGTGCTTGAGCGCCTGGGTCTGTGGACGGCCGGGCAGGAGCCTAAGTTTCAAATCGAATCGGGTGTCGCCTCCGGCGTCGTCGCCAGTTGGTACAAGGATCTCAAGAACATGACGATCTTTGGCGTGCCGGTGAGCGACAGCACGTGGGACATTATCGATCTCCCTTCAGGCAGCTCGGAAAGCGACGGCACCGTCGGATTCCAATTCCTCCAGAACTTCAACATTACGTTCGACTTCAAGCGTCGCCTCGTTTGGATGGAGAACTTCACCGGTAAGGTCGCCAACCAACCGGAAGGCTCGACCGGACTCTCCGCCTTTTACATCAAGTCGCTCAAGGGTGTGGTGATCACGCGGGTTGCTCCCGAGAGCCCGGCCGACAAAGCGGGCATCAAGAAGGGCGACATGCTGATCGACGTCGACGATAACGACCTCACCAACATCGGTTATCGGAAGCTGCACAACATGCTCGTGGGGACCGTCGGCTCCAAGTTGAAGCTCTCCTTCTCGCACCTCGGGATCGCCCAGCGCGTTACCCTCACCCGCGAAGCCCTCGTCAACCCCTAGCCTAAGCGCCGTCCAAATCGACGACTTTGCGTTTCTTCGGGGCCGCTGCATCCGGTTTCGAGATGAGCTCGGGGCCCTCCCCGGCGAGCTTCTCGTAGGTTCCGGTCTGGGCTTTTCGGTAGGTGGTGAACCCGCGCGTCGAGGCTTTGTCCGGGCTCACCCCGCGCTTCAGTTCGAACGAGACTTGGCTCACCACTCGCCGAACTTCCAAACCGCAAGTTGGGCAGAACTGGTGGGGCTCGTCATTGATGCCCTGCAGCACCTCCAGCCGGCCGCTGCAGATGAGGCAGTCGCGGTCGACGGGCTCATACTCGTAAATGGGCATCGATGCAGTCTAACCTCGCCGAATCTTATGACGCGTTGAACGAGGAACTCGTCGCTTGCCGCCGATGCCCGCGGCTAGTCGAGTGGCGGGAACGAATCGGCGTCGAGCGTCGCGCGGCGTTCAAAGCGGAGCCGTATTGGGCGAGACCCGTGCCGAACTTCGGCGATCCCTTGGCGAGGCGGCTTATCGTCGGGCTGGCACCCGCCGCCCACGGAGCCAACCGAACCGGGCGGATGTTTACCGGCGATCGGAGCGGCGACTTTCTCTTTGCCGCCCTTCATCGGGCGGGGCTCGCCAACCAGCCGGACTCCTTCAATGCGCTGGACGGGCTGAGACTGCGGGGCGCAATCATAACCGCTTCCGCCCACTGCGCGCCTCCGGCAAACAAGCCCACCCCGGACGAGTTCGCGGCGTGCCGCCCGTTTCTGGTGCGGCTAATTGACTCCCGGGAGTGGACAGCGGTCCTCTGCCTGGGCGGTCTCGCTTGGCAATCCGCATTCGACACCTTCAAGGCGCTTGGCCGAGCCACCGGGTCCCGGCCCACCTTCGGGCACGGAGCCGCCGTCCGGCTCTCCTGCGGCACCCGGCTCCTCGGCAGCTACCATCCCAGCCAGCAGAACACGTTCACGGGTCGCTTGACGCCGGCGATGTTGGACGAAGTGCTCGGGAGCTTTCTGCTCTAGGGAACTGCCACGGCTAGAGCCCGAGCGATTCCTCGAGTCCGGCCATCACGTTCATAGCGTGGATCAGCCCCGCCGCTCCCGGTTTCCCGGCGGGGTCGGCGGCGACCTCGATAAGCACCCGAGTCTCCGATGAGCCCTTCGAGGTACCCACCCGGTAGCTCGCAAACGGCTTGCCAAGCAGGTTCTCCGGGCGAAAGAAGCCGGCATTTGTCTCACGGTGCACGAAGAACGACCGCCCGAAGCGCTCGTCGAAGAGCGCGTTCATCTCGGCGAGCGCGTAAGAGCTAGGGACGTCAACGGCGACTTGACAGGCGAGCAAACCCTGCGCCAGCGTTCCCCTTCCAAACAGTCCGCCCTCGACGAATCCGCCGACCGTCGGATCCTCGTTCGGCGTGATCATGCGTAGCTGATCGATCGGGGCAAGCGCCCGGAGCGCTCCCAGCACGTCGGCGGAAACCGCCGGAATGTTGAGCTGGAGAATCGGCGGTTTGAGCGCGATGCCGGCGAGGCAGATCGGGCCGAGAGCGATCAAAGCCATCGTCGCCGCAGGCGAGGGAATCGACGCGCTTTTGGCGCAGACAAGCGGATTGTTGTCGATCAACTCAACGAGGCCATAGACCTCGGCGCCTGGATCGGCCTGGCGAACCTCCCGCACCGACTCGCCCTCGCGGAACTCGAGGAGCTTGTCGCCCTCGGTTGCCGCCGTGACGCCGGGGTGCTTCTGGAGCAGCGCGAGTAGCGCCGGATCGCTAGACGTGGCCAGATCGATCACGGGCGCATCACTCGCGGATAAAGGTGGCCGTCACGGTGACGGGCTTGCCGGTTGCCTGCGGGGTCGCCACAAACTTTGTGTAGTACTTCTCGAGCACGCCGTCGCTCATGCGAACCAATATCGATCCGCCCGGGTCCTTGTTCCCCTGCACTGTAAAGGTCAGCTTCGCGCATCGATGGGCGCCGGCGCCTGAGAACCCCAAGAACTTGAACGTCGCCTGGGAGGTCGTCCCGGCGGTTCCACCCCCGAGCGCGGCGGGCACCGGTGCGATGAAGGTTCCGCCAACGGCGACCGGATCCTTCGGATAGACAATGCAGAAGCCCACAGACGCGCCGTGATCGTCGCTGCCGACGCGCCCCCGCTGGTCGACGGTAAACGTCCCGCCGTTGGGGTCCCGGCCGGTCAGGTTGAACGCCCCCGTTTCGACTTTGCAGTGGACCGTAGCCTCTCCGGTCGAGCTCACCTTGAGGACCTTCAGGAACATTCCGAATCGAAGGTTGTATGCCTCGTATCCAGAGATCGTGAACGGCACCTTGAAGTGGAGCTTCTCGCCCTTCGTCAGATGGAGCCGGAAGAGATAGGCGTTACCGTTCTTGGTTACCTGCGCTCCCGCGCTGGCAGCTAAGAGCGCGGAAAGACCGACTCCGGCGAGTCGCCCCGGGGCGTTCATGGCTTCTTTGTCGAGGCGTCGGGGGCCACGGTTATCGTCGGGCCCTGCTTGTCAGAGACCCTCAGGAGCTGGACGTCGAAGCGAATGACGCTCCCTGCTGGAACCCTGTCATCGTGCCACATAGGGTTGTTCGCCAGACTTGGCGGCAGGGTGAGGAGTCGCTCGCCGCCCTCCTTCATTCCGATAACACCGTCGACAACCCCCGTAATCGGCACAAAGTTGTTGCCACCAAGTTCGCCGGTCCCCGCTTGAAACTGCAGGGTGCCCGGGGGCGTCGCCTTGGAATCGACGACGAGTAAATCGTTTAGGAGCCGTGCCGTGTAGGTGATCGTGACCCAATCCCCCTTCTTCACCCCACGTCCGCTCCCCTGCTTTATGTCTGTGACGCCGTAATCGCTCTCGTGCCCCGGCCGGATGACGTACAGAAGCTTGACGTCAAAGTAGAGATCGGTTTTCGGTCCGATCAGGGGACCTTGGCTCTTGTCGCCGTACGCCAACTCATAGGGGATTGAAAGCTTGCGTTCCCCGCCTACCTTCATTCCTAGGATTCCCTTGTTCCAACCCTCGATAACAGTTGGCTGGCCGTTCGTGAGTTGAAACATGAACGGCGCCTTATCCGGATTCTTGGGGTCGGCGGGGACGTTCGAGTCGAACTCGATGCCGCTGGCGAGCGTCCCGCGGTATTCCATGTAGACCATGTCGCCTACCTTGGCTGGATCGCCGGTTCCGACCTTGACGTCTTCGATACCGAGTTTGGTGAGCTGAGACTTGGAGGACTTGCCTCCGCCGCCTCCAGCGGCAGCCCCTTGGTCGCGGTTGCAACCGGCGAGCGCAAGGCAGGCGAGTGCGCAACCGAGTCCGACGTTGAACTTCACGCTCTAAACTGTACCTTTGGGTTCGCCGAACGGTTGGTAGACTGTCCCCTCCGTGGCCGGTAAGAAGAAGAGTGAAAGCGGTGAGCCGCGGCAGATTTTGAATCGCCGCGCCCGCTACGATTACGAGATTTCGGATTCCTACGAGGCAGGCATCGCCCTCGTAGGTTCCGAGGTTAAGAGCATCTTCCTGGGTCACGCGCATCTGAACGATTCCTATTGCCGAATCTCAAACGGCGAAATGTTCCTCATCAACATGGATGTAGAGCCGTATGCCAACGCCTCGACCGACGCGCACGGCCGCCGTCGTGATCGCAAGCTGTTGCTCCATCGCAAGGAGTTGAATCTCATCGACCGGCGGAGCATGGAGAAGGGCCTCGCCCTCATCCCCCTGCGCGTTTACTTCAACCACGGCAAGGTGAAGGTTGAAATCGGGCTGGGGAAAGGGAAGAGCAAGTACGACAAGCGCGACAAAATCGCCGCAGACGAGACGCGGCGCGAAGCGGATCGCGTTCGCAAAGGCGATCGTAGTTGACACATCGTTACAGCGATTCCAGTATTCGTCGCAGCAAACCGATTATCTAATTCGTGGCCAACGCGAATCTGAATGAACTGCCCTTCGAGCTCGGCGCTCGGACGAGTCTGGTTTTCTACCGCGATTCGATGCCCATCGTCGTCGAAGCCGAGGTTGTCAGCCTAAAGCCCTTGCAGCTTGCGACGAATAATCCGTCCGCAGGACGCCTCGCGCGGATGCGCCGCGCGCTCGTGGTAAAGCAGGACAACACCCAAATTTGGCGATTGGAGGCCGAGGTCAAAGACGCGACACCCGAGAAGGATCGCTGGATCTGCACACTCGAGCCGATGAAGTGGTCCGAAATCGACCGTCGCCGCCATCCGCGCTTCGCGGTGAAGTTGCCGGTGATGGTTCGGACGGTCCTCGAATCCGACGGCGAATTCAAGCACACCGATATTCCGGGAACCGCGCTCGATCTTTCCCTCTGCGGCGCTCGGGTTCAGATTGAGGCGGATCTCGATCCGGGTTCGCTGGTCGAAATTCGAATCGAACTATCCGACAAACACGCCTTCCAAGCGCTCGCCGCAACCGCGTTCACCAAGCCCTACCAGGGTCAGCTTGGCTTCGAGTTCATCGACTTCGTCGGCAACGCGCAGTATCAACTCCACAGCTTTCTGGTTGATCAAGCGGCCTAGACGGCCGTTGTCAGTTTTGAGCTGTCAGTTTTCAGGTTCAGAAGTCTGAACTTTGCTGGCTCTTACATCGCGGACCGACCGTTCCAGCCCGAACAGCATTCTCGCGACCTCATCGATCTCACCGCTCAACTCGGCGTCATCGGCGACGATCCCGAATTCGACGCACAGCTCGATGAGAGTCTGCAACTCGGCACACGACCCACGTGCGATCGACACGAAGTGCGCGAATTCCTTCTTGCTTCGCCGCGTGCTCCCTTCTGCCAGGTTGCAAGGAATCGAAACCGAGGCGCGCCGAATCTGCGACCCTATCGTGTAAAGGTCCTCTCTCGGCAACGATTTCGTGAGCTCGTAGACCCGCTTCGCTAACCGCTTGCTTGCTTGCCAAACAACCAGATCGCGATGCCCCCTCATTTGCCAACAACTATCAACTGGCAACTGGAAACTGGCAACTGACAAGTGACAACCGTCAACTGTCCTGCGTCCACTCTCCCTCATACACCGTCACCGCTGGGCCGGTCATGAAGACCGTTCCGTCCTCCGCGTACTCGACCGCCAACCGTCCGCCGGGCAGATCGATCGCGACCTTGCGCTCATTGCGGCCGGTTAGGAAGCCGGCAACCGCGCACGCGCACGCTCCCGTGCCACACGCCAGCGTGATCCCGGCTCCGCGCTCCCAGGTCCGCTGAATCAGGTGCGTGGACGACGCCACCTGTACAAAGTGGACATTCGTCTTGCGGGGAAAGAGGGAGTTCGTTTCCAATTCGGGTCCGAGCTGCTCGAGGCGCACCGCCGAAACGTCTTCGGTAAAGATCACGAGGTGCGGGTTTCCCATCGACAGGGTCGTGCCTCTCAACCCAGCGTCTCCGATCGGCTGGTCGATGAAGCGCTCATCCGCGGGGCCGGTCATGGGTATCTGACCGCGAAGGAGATGGGCCGGCCCCATGTTCACGCGGACCAGGCCATCGGCGGTGAGTTGGACCACGAGCCTTCCGGCGCCCGTTTCGATGTCGGCCTCGGACCCTTTGAGGTAACCCCGGTCTCGTAGCAGCCGCGCGAAACAGCGGATTCCATTGCCGCACATCTCTGCCTCGGAGCCGTCCGGGTTGAACATGCGCATCCGGTAGGGCGCCTCGCTCCCTCGCTCGACAAAGATGAGGCCGTCGCCCCCGATGCCGGTGCGCCGGTCGTTCATACGTCGAGCAAGCTCGGCGGGCGCGGGTGGCTCGGGCTTATCGAGCAAATCGAGCATCACGAAATCGTTGCCGATCCCGTGCATTTTCACAAAAGGAATCACGGACGCGACGAGTCTACTCAGCGGTTCCGTGATTCGCTTCGTCGCCGTGCGGCCGGTAAGAACCGATCGGTTGGGCCGGCACGATGCTGGCGACGGCGTGCTTATACACAAGCTGGGTCGGCTTTCCCGGCGCATCTAGAAGCACCGTGAAGGCATCGAATCCACGAACCAGACCGCGTAGCTGGACACTGTTTGTCAAGTAGATCGTGACGCTGATACCTTCTTTCCGAACCTGGTTCAGAAACATATCCTGCAGGTTAATTGCCTTCGCCATACCAAATCCTCACCAAGCTAAAGCTGAAGCGCCCGCAGCGCAGCGTCTACCATCTCCGGGCCGGTGGTCCCGGAAATCGGCACTGCGCCCGGTTCGCTTCGCAGCCATGAACGCTGACGCTTGGCGTACCGGCGCGTATCCGTCACCGTTGCGTCGAGCGCATCGTTCAAGGCCATCGCACCCGCCAGGTGTTGCCACAAGGCGGAGTAACCGAGAGCTCGAAAGCCTGGATCGCCGGGGCCAAACCCCGCCTTTCGCAGGCCTTCCACCTCTTCTAGCCACCCATTTTGCACCATCCTGTGCATACGTATTTCCAAGTGTGCATTTAATTCGCTTCTGTCGCGCTGCAACACAAGTTTTGTTCGCGCGAAAGGGGGAAGGGACGCCTGAATCATGGGCCCCTTGGTGTCCAGCTTTTCGAGGGCCCGGCGAACACGCACGGGATTGGCCAAATCCGTCTTCTCCGCGACCTCGGGCGCCCGGCGCGTGAGTTCTTCGACCAGGGCTTTTGGCCCCTCGACCCGCTCTCGCTCCATCAGCCGGGCACGTAGCTCGGGTTCAGGCATCGCCGCGAGTCCTGAGTAGCTTTCAAACAAGGCGCGGATGTAGAGCCCGGTGCCCCCGACTACGACCGCGCTCCTCCCGGCCTCATAGAGCTCAACCAGTTCACGGGTAGCTCTTTGGACGAATTCACCGACCCCGAATCCCTCGCTCGGCGGGTTGAGATCGAGCAACCGGTATCGATGCTTGTCCTTCGGTTTGGCGGTGCCAATGTCCATTCCGACATACACCTGGAAGGCATCGGCGTTGATAAGCTGCGCGCCTAGCCGCTCGGCGATCGCCTCCGCGACTTCAGTCTTGCCGGACCCGGTTGGGCCCATGACCGCGATTAAGCGGGGAGGAGAGTAAGCCAGCTACACCTCGATGAGGGCTTTGATCGGCGTGCCGCGCAGGATCGATCGGCCGTCGAGAAAGGTCAACTCCACCAAGCAGCCGAATCCGCAAACGATGCCGCCCAGCCGCTCGACCAACCGCGATGCCGCCGCGGCGGTGCCGCCGGTGGCGAGCAGGTCGTCGACGATGTACACGCGCTGCCCCGATTCGACGGCATCGGTGTGCATCTCGACCGTATTGGTCCCGTACTCGAGGGCGTACTCCTCGCTGATTCGGTCGTAGGGGAGCTTGCCCAGCTTTCGCGCCATCACGAAGGGCAGTCCGAGCCTTTCCGCCATCGGCGCGCCAAAGATGAAGCCCCGGCTCTCGATTCCCACTACCACCTCGGCGTTAAGCGAACGGGCATCCTCGGTGAGGAGATCTATGGCTTGCCGCATCGCGTCGGGGTGCTGAAGAACCGGCGTGATGTCCTTGAACATGATCCCCGGCTTGGGAAAATCAGGCACGTCGCGAATCAGGGCGGCGGCAAGCAATTCGGGCATGACGCGGGCTAGGATACCAGCCTGTTACACTTGGCCCGTGCACGCAAACGATCTGCCTCCGATAGACGAGACGCGTCTCATCCGGCTCTTCCTGAATATGTGCGACATCAACTCGCCGGCTCTCGGCGAGGGCAAGCTCGTCGCGTGGACGAAGTCCTACCTCCAGGTGGCGGGCCTGGAAGTTCACGAGGACGACGCGGGCGCCAAGCTCGGGGGCGACGGAAACAACCTCATCGCCTGGCTTCGAGGCAACCTTCCCGACGCGCCAAAGGTCTTCCTCTCGGCGCACTTCGATACCGTCGAGCCAACCGCCGGTCTGACCTACGAGGAGCGCGACGGAGTGTTCCGTTCGACCAGCGATACCATTCTCGGTGCTGACGACCACGCTGGAATGGCGCCCGCGATCGAGGCCGTCCGCGCTCTGAAGGAGTCGGGTCTGCCGCACGGGGACATCTGTTTGCTCCTGTCGGTCGGCGAAGAGATCGGCCTCAAGGGAGCTTCCGTTCTGGACACGAAACCGTTGAACCTCGATTTCGGCTTCGTCCTCGACACGGGACCGCCCGTCGGCTCGTATGTGACCCGGACGGCTACCCACGACAAGCTCGAGATAACCGTGAAGGGAAAGCCCGCGCACGCCGGAAAGGACCCGGAGAAGGGGATCAATGCGATCCAAGTCGTGGCCGACGCGGTCCATGGGATGCGAATGGGCCGGATCGGCCCCGAGACCACCGCAAACCTGGGAATCATCTCGGGTGGTACGGGAGTGAACGTCGTGTGCCCCAGTGTGACGATCAAGGCCGAGGCTCGCAGCACGTCGGTCGACGAGCTCGAGGCCCAAGTGGACCACATGATCCAGAAGTTCGAGGCGGCGGCTCGTGAACACGGCGCGACGGTCGAGATCGTCCACGAGCGGCACTATCACTCCTACCAGATTCCGGAGGACTCGAAGGTGGTCCGAATCGGCCGGGCCGCCAGTCGATCTCTCGGGCTCGAATCAGAGCTCCGAACGACGCTTGGGGGAAGCGATGCCAACGTCTACAACGCCCACGGCCTGCCGTGCATCGTCATG
>DATGIR010000407.1:0-2925 GCA_035295605.1 Fimbriimonadaceae bacterium
AAGCACACGGCTCACGCCCGCGGCGGCTCGTGGTGGTGCAGCAAGAACGCGTGCTGCTTCTTCAACTCGGCGGACATCGGGAGCGTGGATATCCACGCTTCGTTCAGCAATCAGGGTTTTAGGGTGGTGGCTGGGAGCGCGGGTCTCCTGACCCGCGTCGCGGACGAGGACGTCCGCGCTCCCACGGGTAGAACTCCTTGATGGCCGCATTCGACCGGTACAACGACGGCACCCGGAATCCGCCCCGGCTTCAGATTCAGCACTCGCTGTGGTCGCTGATCAAGCTGCCGATGAACTCCCCGAAGGAGTGGACGCTCGAGGAGAAGCTCTCGCGGGTCAAGGAGGCGGGCTTCGCGGGCGTCGAGTGCTGGTTGTCGGATGAGGACGAAGCCGAGAAGAAGGAGGCCCTCGACCGGCACGGATTGCGGCTGACCCTGGGCCACCATCCGCATTCGCTCGACGACACGCGGGCGGTGGTCGCGCGGGCGAAGCGGCTCGGGGCGGACTTCGTGTTCGCACAGCCGTTGAACCCGTACGTGCCGATCCCGGAGGCGGCGAAGTTCTGCCGCGAGGCCCGGAAAATCGCCGGCGACGAGGGGTTGTCGCTCTTCATCGAAACCCATCGAAACAACGTTCCCGAAGGCCTCAATCAGGCGCTGCAGCTCATCGACGCCTACCCCGAGATTCGGTTTACCGGCGACCTCTCGCACTTCGTCGTGATCGGAGAGTTTTACGGTCTGGAGTACGAGCGAGCGATCGAGCGGATGATGCCCGTGCTTTCGCGTGTTTCGCACTTGCACGGGCGCATCTCCAACGGCGAGCAGGTGCAGGTCGACGTCGGCGACGGCTCGACGCCTCCGGCGCGGTTCTTCGTCGAGATCTGGACGGCGGCAATGCGCGCGTGGCGCGCCGGCGCCGGTCCCGGCGACGTCCTGCCGTTCGCCAGCGAGCTCGGCCCGCCCCGGTACGCGATCACGCTTCCGGACGGGAGCGAGTTCAGCGACCGGTGGACGCAGAGCCTGGTGATGAAGAAGCTGGCGGAAGAGGCTTGGGCGGCTTCCGAAACTCCTCCACGGCCCGCCTTCGCGCCCTGAGCTGCAGGTAGCGCGCGTAGGGCAGCCCCAGCCAGAAGAGCCACGACCGGGGCGATGCGATGCTCCACACGCGCAGGGACAGGCGGCCTTCGGCGCGGGTCAGCTCCGCGGTCCAGATGCCGCGCCCGAAGTGGATGGTCGTCGTGACGTAGCCGAGCTTGCATTGGTCTTGGTGCTTCTCGGCGACATAGATCTCGGCCGCCGAGGGGAGCAACGGGCCGCCAAGTCTTCCGAGTAGAGGGGCTTGCTGAACCACCCGATCTCCCGACCGGAGCTCTCTTCCCTCCCGCCGGAATCGCCCGTCGAACCGGACCGCATCCGGCGGGTAGTAGTCGCCGGAGAGCATCCGCCGCGCGATCTCCTCGAACCGCACGCCGTCCGGGTCCGCTCCGAGGTCGTACGTCTCGTCGTCTTCGAAGCAGATCCAAGCCCGTTTCCCTCCCGCTACCGGGTCCCAGTTTCGGGTCGCATTCTCCGCACGCTGGATGAGATCCATCGCAATTCCCCTGAAGATCGGATATCATTTTACCGGAGATTTCAATAAGTTTTGAAACTATTGATAGTTGGTGGCTCCGGGCATGTCGGGAGCGCGGTGATTCGGCACTTCGCCGGGCCCGAGTGCGATGTCGTCGTGCTCTCCCGGCGCGCGGCCGAGATCCCAGGGGCACGGGTGGTTCAGTGGGACGGCGCCACCCTCGGCGACTGGGCGCGTGAGTTCGACGGGGTGGACGCGGTGCTCAACCTCGCCGGGCGTTCGGTCAACTGCCGCTACAACCGGGCGAACCTCGACGAGATGATGCGGAGCCGGGTCGACTCGACTCGGCTCGTCGGTCAAGCGATCCAGGGCGCCCGGCGCCCGCCGAAGGTGTGGCTTCAGTCGGCGACGGCGACGATATACGCCCACCGGTTCGACGCCCCGAACGATGAGTTGACGGGAGCCTTGGGCGGCGGTGAGCCGGGCTCGTCGCCGACCTGGGACGCAAGCATCGAGATCGCCAAAGCATGGGAGCGCACGCTCGACGAAGCCGAGACGCCGAACACCCGCAAGGTGGCGCTCCGCAGCGCGATGACGATGTCGAACGACCCGGGAAGCGTCTTCGACGTCTTCTGCCGGCTGGCGAGGCGGGGGCTCTTCGGCACTCTAGGCGATGGCCGTCAGTTCGTTTCGTGGATTCACGAGGACGATTACTGCGGGGCCATGCGGTTCCTGATCGAGCACGAAGAGCTGAGCGGTCCGGTCAACCTCTGCTCTCCGAATCCCCTCCCCCAGGCGGAGTTCGCGGTCGAACTCCGGGCGGCGTTAGGCGTGCGGTTCGGTCTGCCCGCCGCGAAGTGGATGATCGAGCTCGGCTGCTGGGCGATGCGGACCGAAAGCGAACTGGTGCTCAAGAGCCGCCGGGTCGTGCCGACTAGGCTCCTTGATGCCGGCTACGAGTTCCGCTTCGCCACTTGGCGGGAGGCGTGCTGGAATCTAGCGTCACGTAGGCGCGATGCGGCCCAGGATTCGCCCTGACGAGGGTGAAACCAACCGGAGCACCCAGTTGCCTACGCAGGCTTCGCTGTCTCAGCTGATGCAACACGCGCTCGCCAGTAATCGAACATCTTGATCAAGGCGTCTTCGGCAGGGCCCTGCTCCAATGCCCTCATGGCGAGCACCGCGCAAATTCCGAACATGTTGATCGATGTTCTGCCAAACGGGCCGAGCACTACCTCTCCGTAATCGACCGATGACTTCGACCGCATGGAGAGCGACCACTTCAGCGTTGGGGCTGCCACCCGGAGGCACTCTCCCAAGTACACGCCCGTGTCAAATACGATCGACCGAGTGAGA
>DATGIR010000408.1:0-6923 GCA_035295605.1 Fimbriimonadaceae bacterium
CGCACCGAACCGCGCTCCCGGAGGAGCTCGTGCAGCGTAAGACGAAGCTTGGGGCGGACGGCTATGAAGCATGGAAGCGCGCCAAGGCGGAGAACAACTTTCCCCTGCTCGAGCCCTTCCTTGGCGAGCTCTTCGAAATCGCAGCCGAAACCTCGGCGCTTCTCGATCCCAAGGCGGCCCACCCGTACGATCCTCTGATCGACCAGTTCGACGAAGGCAACACCTTCGAGGAGGCGAGCCGGCTGCTGAACACGATCAAGGGGCCGATCAGCGAGTTGCTTGCCGAGATCAAGGCGAACGGGCGGCCCGTCGACGATTCGGCGCTGCGAGGGGTAACCGATCAGCTGGCGCTTCGGGACTTCGCAGAAAAGGCGGCGGCAAGAGTCGGATTTGACTTCACCCGCGGGCGGCTCGACGTTTGTGCCAACGCCTTTTGCAGCGGTTCGACCTGCTACGACGTTCGGATGACGACGCGGGCAAGCGACCACATCAAGGGGATCGTTTCCTCATCGCTGCACGAAATGGGGCACGGGCTCTACGAGCAGGGCGACCGCGCGGAGTGGACGGACACGCCTCTCTCGGGCGGGGCGTCGCTGGCGATTCACGAGAGCCAGAGCCGCCTCTGGGAAAACATCGTCGGACGGTCGCGACCGTTTTGGGAGTGCTTCTTTGGCGATCTGCAGGCGCGCCAGCCCAAGCTGGCGGGGCTCTCCGCCGGAGAATTTTGGCGCGGGATAAACAAGGTCGAGCCCGACTTCATCCGGGTTGGGGCGGACGAGCTTTCCTACAACCTTCACATCGTGATCAGGTTCGAGCTCGAGGTTGAATTCGTGACCGGAAAGCTGGTGGCGAAGGATTTGCCGGAAGCCTGGAACGAGAAGTACCGCACCTACTTGGGCATTGTTCCGCCAAGCGATGCGCTCGGCTGCCTGCAGGACGTTCATTGGTCGCGCGGCTCGGTCGGCTACTTCCCGACCTATGCGCTCGGCAACATCATCGGCGGCGCGATTTGGAAGGCGCTTGGCGCCGATCTTGGCGACGTGGATGCGAGGATGACGTTCGGAGACTTCTCCGGAATCCTTGGGTGGCTGACGGAGAAGATCTACCGACACGGGCAGCGCTACACGCCTCGCGAGCTGCTACCCCGCTTCCTTCCCTCCAAACCGGACGGTTCCGAGTGGCTGGGGTACGCGGTCACCAAGTACCGGGCGCTCTACGAGCTTTGAAACTGGCCGGCTACTCCGGAACCCCGCTCGGCAAGAAGCTCGGGATCAAGCCGGGGCACACGGTCTGGCTTTGGAACGCTCCCGACTACTTGGCGCCCCGCCTGGCGGCCGAAGTCGACGCGTCCTATGTCGCCGAAAGTCCGGAACGGGCGGATGTGATCCTTCTCTTCACGACGACGATGGAAGATTACGCGGCGCGGTTCTCGGAGGCCGCGGGACGACTGGTTCAAAGCGGCGGGCTCTGGGTCTGCTGGCCGAAGAAGGCTTCGGGCGTGCCAACGGACCTGACCGAGAACCCGATTCGCGACTTCGGCCTGGCGTTCGGACTGGTGGACAACAAGGTGTGCGCCGTAGACGAAACGTGGTCGGGGTTGCGATTTGTCGTGCGGGTTCGCGATCGCGTGTAGCCCGGCGCCCACCGATGCGATAATCTCAGCCCCGTGTCGACGAGGATGACCGGGTTCCGCTGGACGATCTGCGCGTTGATCTTCGTTGCCACGACGGTCAACTACCTCGACCGTCAGCTCTTCTCCCAGCTCGTTCCCTACTTCGAGGACGACCTGAGATTAGGGCCGACCGACTTGGCGCTCCTCAACGTTGGCTTCAGCCTGCCTTACGGCATGGTGATGATCTTTGTGGGACGGTTTCTCGACCGGGTCGGGCTCGGGCGAGGCTTAGGAGCCACCTACCTGCTTTGGAGCCTAGCGCTAATCGCCCACGGAGTCTTGACGAGCCTGTCCGGGTTCTTGGGACTCCGCGTTCTTCTGGGTGTCGGAGAGTCGGCGATGTACCCGGCCGGAGTGAAGAGCGTTACGGACTGGTTCCCACGGCGGGATCGGGCGCTCGGAACGGGGATATTCAATGGTGGCGGGAGCTTCGGCGCGCTTCTCGCGCCGATCATCGTGGGCTTCTTTATAGGAAACGGCGGAAGTTGGAAGACCTGCTTCGCGGTGACAGGCGGGGTTGGGCTTGTTTGGCTCTTCTTCTGGCGTCGACTCTATCGCGAACCGGAGGAGCACCCGAGGGTCTCCGAGGCGGAGCTGGCCTACATTCGAAGTGACGCCGAGGGCGTGCCCAAGCCGATCAGCTACAACCAGCTCTTTGCAATTCGACCCGTTTACGGTCTCATGCTCGCCAAGGCGCTGTCGGATGCGCCCTGGTGGTTCCTACTCCTTTGGATGCCTAAGATCTTGGTCGACCAGTTTCATCTCACCGCGAAGACGATGGCGCTTATGCTTCCGATCATCTACCTCGTCGCAGACGCCGGTTCGATCGGCGGGGGGTGGGTTTCTTCCCATTTGGTCCGCCGCGGCATGGCTGTCGGCCCGGCCCGAAAGTTGACCATGCTCGTGTGCGCGACCCTGGTGGTGCCGGTGATATCGATTGGCGGGCTCGTGGGGCACGCCCCGATTGCCGGGGTTTCATGCGCCGTGTTGGCGACGGTGATTCTGGCGATCGTCGCCGCCGCGCACCAAGGTTGGAGCTCCAATCTGTTCACGCTCATCTCGGATTCAGTGCCGAGCGGCTCGATCGCGATGGCGACCGGCGCCATCAACGGCGCGGCGATGATCGGCGTATCCGCATTTCAGTTTTTCGTTGGGCGGGTGGTTCAGCTCACGAGCTCCTACACGATTGTCTTCTTCGTCGCCGGGAGCTTGTATTTGGTTGCGCTGGGAGTCCTGCAGCTCTTCATGCCGAAGGTGGAAATGTCAAAGGCGGAACGATCCGTGAACCTCAGATGGGTGTGGCTCGGCGCTTTCGGAGTGCTGGCCGGGCTCGGTTGGCTCCAGTACGAGACGAACCGGCCGCCGTACGGTTCGCTGCGGGACTACGTGGTGACGCGTGCCGGGGAGATCAAGGCAACTGGCGCCCCGGCGGAAGGGCCCCCCGCGCAGGTTGGCTGGATGGCCGCCCGCTGGTATGCGTGGCCCGTTGCGAATGGTAAGTCGAAGCTCGAGTTGATCAAGTTCGACCGCGCGGACCGGCCGATTGTGGAGTCGAAAGGAGCCGGTGCGCCCAAGTATAAGGGGCCCAGCCAGACCGAACTCGACCGCCGGTTTTGACGGTGTAACGCCTCATCGCTATAATGCCGGCATGCGAGCTCTTCTGGCGATCTCCGCACTTCTGCTCCTTGGCGCGCCGGCGTACGGAGCCATCGACACGTTTATTTGGTTCGACAGTCCGCGCGAGGGAATCTCTACGCCGCCAAGCGCGGGCATCCAGCTCACGAAGTTCAACAACCCCTCCATCTCTGACTTGGAGTTCAGAACGGGCGTAGCCGCTTCGGGCAAGAGGCAATGGAAGCCGTTTACGATCAGCAAGCTCGTCGATGCGGCCAGTCCGAAGCTTCTACGTGCGTTCCGGAACCGGGCGCCGATGAAGATCACGATCGTCGTGAATAAGCAGGGAACCAAGCAGCCCCTCTACACGATCACCCTGCTAGGCGCGCGGCTTACCTCCCGCAGCATCAACAGCCACGACGACGAGAACCCGAAGGAAAGCATGGCTCACGAGGTGCTCTCGTTCACGTTCGAGAAGATTACGTGGACGTGGATGGAAGGCGGCAAGCAGAAGACGATGACCGACGACTGGCGGCAGTAAGACTCCGCTCCAACTCGTCATAACCGACCGCGGGAGGGCTAATATCGTTCGATATGGAGCTCTCCCGCAAAGCGTTCGTACGATCTCTGCTTCTTGCCGCAGCCGCTCCCGCGGCCCCGCTTGGCTTAGCCGGTGGGCAGCAACGGCCCGCCGCGCCGACGGCGACCGATATCACCCTCGACGACCTGAAGGCGGTCGAGCGCCTGGCGGGGATCAGGTTCACGGACGCGGAGCGGCAGCAAGTGCTCGACGACGTACGCTCTGCGCGCGCCGGCTTCGAAAACGTCCGCCAGCGGCCGATCGGGTTTACGACCGAGCCACGAACCGTCTTCACGCCGCTTGGCGGCGGCTCGGTTGCGAATGCAAGGGTATCCGCCAAAGCGACCGGGCCAACGATCAAAGGTGTCCCGAGCGGCGATGACCTTGCCTTCGCCAGCCTGAAGGATCTCGGGCATCTTGTTCGGACCCGGAAGGTTTCGCCCGTCGAGCTGACGGAGCTTTACCTCGGCCGGCTGAAGCGGCTCGGCGACAAGCTTCTATGCCTGGTCACCCTGATGGAGGATTCCGCCATGGAGCAGGCGCATGAAGCCGAGCGAGAGATTGCCAGCGGCCACTACCGCGGACCGCTCCACGGAATCCCCTGCGGGATCAAGGACCTGTACGCCACCAAGGGCGTCAAGACCACGTGGGGCGCCGATCCCTACTCAGACCAGGTCTTCGACTTCGACTGCACGGTGGTCAAGAAGCTGCACGCGGCGGGGGCGATCATTATCGCCAAGCTCAGCATGGGAGCGTTGGCGATGGGCGACGTCTGGTTTAAGGGCACTACCAAGAACCCGTGGAACCCCAAGCAGGGTTCGAGCGGAAGTAGCGCCGGTTCGGCGGCGGCGACGGCGGCCGGGCTCGTCGGCTTCTCGGTCGGCACCGAAACCCTCGGCTCCATCGTTTCACCCAGCATTCGCTGCCGCGTCTCCGGACTCCGGCCGACGTATGGACGAATCAGCCGGGCCGGAGCCATGGCCCTCAGCTACACGATGGACAAGCCGGGACCGATTTGCCGGACGGTCGAGGATTCGGCGCTGGTATTGGCGGCACTGTGCGGCTCGGATCCGGGCGACCCGAGTGCGGTGGACCGGCCGTTTGTGTGGCCTGCCCGGGTGGACTTCAAGAAGCTGAAGATCGGTTTCTTGGTGCCGCCGGCGCGGAAGAACGACAAGCTGCCGACCGACGACCTCGTTTTGAACGTGCTCCAAAGGCTGGGTGCTTCCGTGCGCCCCGTTTGGTTCGATTCAGATGCGCGAGCGCTGATTCAAATACTGGATGTGGAGTCGGCATCGGCGTTCGACGAGTTCACCCGCGGACCCCAGATCGACAAATTGAAGAACTCGTCGTGGCCCCAGACATTTCGAACGGCGCGGTATGTGCCAGCCGTGGAGTATCTGCAGGCCCAGCGGGCGCGAACGCTCCTGATGCAGTCGTTCGAAGAACAGTTTGGGGATCTGGACGCCTATGTCTGCACGGGTGGCGGCTACACGCTGGCCCACACGAACTTGACCGGACATCCGCAAGTCGTTATTCCCCTCGCGGATGGCAAGGCGAGCTCGATGGTCGGCCGGCTGTACAAAGAGGATGTATTGGCGACGATCGCCCACGAGGTTCAAACGCGGCTTGGCTTTACAAAGCTGCGACCGGATCTGTCGGTGCTTGGATAGGTCCCGGGTGCTAGGTTCTAGGTTCTGGGTTCTAGATTCTAGGTTCTAGTTCGCCGATCTGAGTTGCTTAACGAAGTCAAGCGTTTGTTCCCACCAGCCGTTCGAGTCGTCCCAGGAGAACTTGCTCGAGCTCCAGATGACGATGCCATCCCCGTACTTGCGCGAGGTGTCGAGTTCGAATCGCCACTCGTCGGCCGGAATGTATTGAAACTCCTTCGGCGTCTTGTCATGGTATTGCGGCCAAAGATAGAAGTAGACCGGCTTACCCGGTCCGAGCGCCCGATCTTCGTCAGCCTCCTTCTTCATCTTGGCTTCCCAGGCTTCCCGGTCGTCGTTGAAGGTGTACATCGAGGGGAAGAAGACGTCAATGCGATCGGCGAGCCGCTTTGCCAGTTCGACTTGAACCTTGGGGATGTTCGAAAGAGTGTTGTAGCCGTAGAAGCCGATGGGCTTTCCACGCAGGGCCTCATGCGTCCAGTCGGCAAGCGTTGAGAGGATCTTAAAGTGGCGTTCTGCGGCTTCACCCTTGAGCGGCAGCGTTTCGACGTCCAGCACGAACGGGCCTGAGCTCTTGGAGGCCGCCCGGACCTTCCGCTGAAACTCGCCCTTGTCGGGGAGCGCCTCCTTGTCGGCGCCTTTCGGCCATATGACGGCAGAGTAGAGAATATCGACGCGAGTCATCCCGGCGTCCGCCGAATTTGGCATGCCCCGGTAGAACATGTTGTCGAACACGCGGAAGGAGCTTTCTCCCGGCAGTGCGATGAAAGCGATCAACGCCAGCACGTCTGAATTGTTCCCCGACTGGAGAGGGCAAGCCGGGACTTACCCGCCCTCTCGTGCCGGCTTGGCCAGCCGTGCAAGCTCGCGGTACTCGGCCCCCGTTGTCAGGGTTCGGCTCTCGTAGAGCGCTGCTTCGGTAAGGGAGAGTCTCAGGGACGGCGCAAGTTCCGGCAGCGTGACGATCGGCCGTTTCGTGCGGGCGAGCGTCACGTGGAAAGCGCGCGGCGGCCAACGCAGGCGACCTCGCCATAGATTCGGAGCGTGGGCGAGGATGGACTCCCATGGCGCAAACCGCCCGGCGTCTGCGCGAAGCTGCTCGGGGGAACGCTCGCCGAGTTCGTAGCCGCTCAGGTACGGCGAGCCGAGGTCATCGCGCAATCGGATCCACTCGCCTCCGGATGGTTCGAGGCCGATGGCGATCGCGGAGCGGCCCGACATGGCGACTCGGGTGGTCGCCACATCCAAGCCCGGCCATGTTGCCTGCGACATCAAGGCCGCGATTTCGTCCCTCTCCGCCGAGCTCTTGTCACCGAAGAAGGCGAGGGTGACGTGGAGGTTATCTGCCGGAACGATCCGAACGCCGAGCGGGGCGAGGTTCGACTGA
>DATGIR010000409.1:0-7227 GCA_035295605.1 Fimbriimonadaceae bacterium
CGAACGTCGAAGCGGTCTATCCCCCCCAGTGCGTGACGGCGCGCTTTTCGTTCGATGGCCCGGTGGAGACGCATGAGACGCTGGATTTGGGCCTTTCCGAACTTGCCGGCTTGCTGGGGACGGCGCTTGCCGAGATGGACGGCGCCGGCGAGCAGGTGGAGCTCTTCACGGAAAGCGAAGACGGACATATTAAGTGCGCCAAGCGCACTTTCGCACGCTCGATCCATACCGAGCGTGATGCGCTTGCCGCACTGCGGCTGATGCTGACCGCACCGCCGAAGATTCCGATCGTCGGTATTCGCGCGCGGCTAAGGGACGTCAAACGCAGCCGCCGGGTGCAGGGGCCGCTTTCGTTTGCCTCCGGCGCCGCTTCGCTCAGGGTCGGCGAATCGGTCGACGATCGCTCTCTGACCGCCCTGGCGCACATTAGACACGCCTTTGGCGACGGCGTGATTCAAGCCGGCTCGGAGCTCAAGCAGCCGCGCTGGAAAGAGGTTCGGAGGGTTTACCGTGCCGCGAACGGCTGGGCCTGGTAAGCCCGAAGTTCTTCTGGCGCGATGGCGCGAAGGGCGAGCCTGGTGGGCGGGTGAGCCTTACCTCGAGTTTTGCACGACCATCGACGCCAAGGGCGTACGCCGCGTGAGCGAGAAGGCCGCGCCATCGGTCGGCATGGCCGCGCCATCCGGCCAGCAGCCCCTCAACGAGAACCACAAAGAGGAGTGGTTTATCCGCGAGCGCAAGCTGCGCGACGAGAAGGTCTCGGCCGCCTGCGGCACCCTGCCCCAAACCTACTACGAACGGCGGGCTACCTTTCGGGATCGGCACGGGCGCTTAGCGCGAGGCGGTGCGCCCTCCGTGCCACTGGCTTTAGCCAGTGCTTCGTTAGCTCCACTACCCAAGGGCAGTGGCACGGGTAGCTATGTTCCGCTGCACGCCTTGTCGGGTTACGCCTTCGGCCGCTCGCTCATGCTGGCCGAGGAGTTGCCCGCCCTCGCCGCCCACATGGAGTGTCCGGCGGTGGCGATTACGGACCCGCACTCGCTCATGGGCGCCGTCGAGCTGAGCCTCGCCTGCAAACGCAATGGGATCAAGCCCCTGATCGGCGCGAGCATTGAGCTTCCCGAAGGCGGCGAGCTGGTGCTGATCGCCGAGAACGCGACCGGCTACCGCAATCTTTCCCGCTTGATCACCGCCTGCCACCTGGGGGAGGAGCGCTGCTTTCCGCTCGGCTCATGGGAGCGGCTGGAGGCAAACGCGGAAGGCCTTCTCTGCCTGACCGGCGGCGACCTCGGCCCGCTTGACCGTTTGCTCATACGCCGCGACGTCGCCGCAGCAAAGACGTTGGTCGAGCGGTTGATCAACCTCTTCGGGCACGAACGTGTATTCCTCGAGGTCGAGCGGAGCTTCCTGCCCTGGCAGATAACGGTCGAGGGCCAACTCCTCGAGCTGGCCGAAGAGTTCAAGGTAATGCCGGTCGCGGGCGGTGTGGTCACCCATGCCCGGCGCGCCCACTTCCCTGCCCAGGACGTGTTGTGCTGCGCCGAAACGCTCTGCCTGATCGACGAGGTGATCGGGCGCAAGCCCCGGCGCGGCGAATCCCAGCCGCAGCCGGCTGCGGTCCCCCTCCGCTCGCTCAATGCCGAGCGGTTCCTGCGCAGCGCCCGCGAGATGCAGGAGCTATTCGCCGACCGGCCCGATCTCCTGGCGAACACCCATCGCGTCGCCGAGCGCTGTGAGCCGGATGTGCTACCCAAGCGCACCGAGCTGCCGACCCTTTTCGGCGACGACAGCCACGCCCTGACCGAGATCGTACGGGCGGAAGCCCACATCGCCTACGGAACCCTCACCCAGCGCCACTGGCGGCGACTGGATCACGAGCGCGAACGAATCTGCCGGCTGGGCTACGCCACCCACTTTCTCGTCGCCTGGGATTTCTGCCGTTTTGCGCGCGAGCAGGGCATTCAGCTCAGTGGCCGGGGCTCGGTGGTCGACTCGGCGGTCGCATTCGTGCTGGGGCTCTCCCGTATCGATGCGTTCAGCCATAAGCTGCATTTCGACCGCTTTCTGCCCGAAGACGGAAACAAGCGCCCGGATATCGACATCGACTTCGAAGCCAAGCACCGCGACGACGTGCGCGGCTACATGGTGCGCAAATACGGCATCGACCGGGTCGGCGCAGTGGCCGCCATCGGCGCCTACTGCACCCGGGGGATCGTGCGTGCGGTCGGCAAAGTGTTCGGCTTGCCCGAGGAGACGATCGGTTTTCTCGCCAAGCGCATTCACGGCGGCATTCCCGCCGACCAATTGGAGTCGGCCCTTCTATCCCGCCCCGAACTGCGCGACTCCGGCATTCCCAAGGAGCGCTTTCGGCTGGTGTTCGAGCTGGCGAGCAAGCTCATGGACGTGCCGATCAACACCCGGGTCCACTCCTCCGGGGTCGTCATCTCCAAGGAGCCGATCATGGACACGGTGCCGCAAATGTGGTCGGCGACGCCTTCCGCCGCCGAGAGCGGGACCACCGAGCGCCAGCTCCGCATGATCCAGTGGGACAAGCGCTCCACCAAGCACTACTTCGACAAATTCGACGTGCTCTGCCTGCGCGGGCAGGACATGCTCTCCGGAACCGAGCGCCGGATTCGGGCCGACAACCGCGACTTCTCGGTGGACCGCCTGGCGGTGACAACCGACCCCGAGGTCTACCGGGCGATGCGCTCCGGCGAACTCGTCGGCATTCCCCAGTCCGCCAGCCCGGCGATGCGCCAAGCCCACATGCGGCTGCAAACCAACAACCTGCACGACGCTAGTCTTGTTCAGGCCGGCATCCGCCCCGGCGTTGGCGGAGCGGTGAAGATCAACGAGCTCATCGCCCGCCGGCGGGGGCGGCCCTACTCGTTCGCCCACCCCGACCTCGAGCGGATTTTGGGGCACACCTACGGCATCATCATCTTCCAGGAGCAGGTCGACCAGCTTCTCCAAACCTTCTGCGGCTATGCCTCGGGCGAAGCGGAAGATATTCGCGACGCGATCCACAAGCGGCGGCGCGAGGATTACGGCCATACGATTCGCGACCACATGATCGAGCGCTCGCTGGCGCGCGGCTATAGCCGGGACGTCGCCGAGCAGGTCTTCGACTACGTGTCGGGGTTCAAGGGATACGGTTTTGCTCAAGGGCACGCCTTGGCGTTTGCCGAGATTTCGTTGCGCTCGGTTTGGCTGATGCAGCACGAGCCGGCGCCGTACTTCGCCTCGCTCCTTTCCGCCCAGCCCGCCGGCTACTACGGCCCGGCGACCATCGCCAATGAGGCGCGCATCCGCGGCGCGACCATCCTTCCCCTGGACGCGAACCGGAGCCGGGTCGAGTTCGAGGTCGAATCGGTGACCGAGGGTGGGTTGACGATCCCACAAAGCGGCATACGGGTGGGTTTCATGCAGCTTTCCGGGCTCTCGGCGCCGACCCGCGACCGGATCATGGAGTTCCAGGCGGCGGCGGTGGAACCGATTCCCGCGCGGGCTGAGCTTTCGCTACGCAGCGTGCCGCGAGGGAACGTCCTGGTTCGGGAGGCTGAGAACGAGTACCGCTCGAATATGCCGCCGTTGCTCGCCTTTCGCTCGGTCTACGATTTCGCGCGTAAGGTGGCACCGGAGCGGGATGAGTTGGAGGCGATGATTCTGTCCGGCGCGTTCGATTCGCTCCATCCAAACCGCCGGGCGCTGCTCTGGCAGGTAGGCGCCATCCAGGCCTTCGGGAAAGCTCACGAGCAGGCCGGCCCGCACCCGACCCTCGATTTCGAGCTTCCCGAGCCGGATACGCGCCTGGAGGTAGAGGACTTCAGCCGCGAAGAGAAGGCGATTTATGAGCGGGCACTGCTCGGCATGGACGTCCGGGTTCATCTTCTCGACTACGAACGTGCGGCGATTCGCGCCCGCGGCGGGGTGACGACCGCCGAAGCGCGGCGGCTTGCGCCGGGCAGCCATGCTTTCGCCGTCGGCAACCCCATTCGGCTTCGCTTCCCGCCGACGGCGAGCGGCAAACGGGTGGTGTTCTTCGACCTGGAGGACGAGACCGGCTTGCTGAACGTGACCAGCTTCGACGAGGTGTACAAACGGGACGGCAAGGCGATCGTCACGAGCCAATACGTGACGGTTTGGGGCCATGTGCAGGATCGGGACGGGGCGCCCGCGTTTTTGGCCAGCCGGGTTTATCCCTATAGCCCGGCGATCCGAGCCGGCGCCGGGAAGAAGCTACCGCTCGTCAGCGCAGACTTTCTAGTTGGGTGACGGCATGGAGGGCGGACGTCCTCGTCCGCCACGGGCGCCGCCACGGCCGGAATGGAGGGCGGACGTCCTCGTCCGCCAACGCGCCTACTCGCTACCTTGCCTCGACCAAAACAAAAACGAGCCAGGGCTCAACCTGGCCTTGACCGGATTCTCCGCGATGTAGGAACGGGCTCGCTCCAAGTGACGACCACTTCTAATCAAACGATCGAAGTACTCCGCTTGCCAGATCGGAGGAGGGACACCCGCAAGCTTCGTCAACTGTCTGGAGCTGAAACTCTTCCATGCCTGAACCACTTTGGGCAGCGGAAACGCGTCATAAAGCTGAAACAGAACATGAACGTGGTTGGGCATGATCACGAACGTGTCAAGCCTGTAACGCTGCTCGTCGAAGTGCCGCAGCGCATCCACGACGCATCGAGCTGCTCCCGGATCTCGTAGGATGCAAGAGCCCGCACCGGCATCAAGGAGCTCATCAATCTTTAACGAGAAAAGCTTGGCGTGCTCAACTGCCGCGTCGTGCTGCCACGGCCGGGGATGCGTAAGTAGCCAGAGGCGCCGTTCCGACTCAATCCGATCAACGGTTTCGGCAGGCAGCGCATCGCCCAACCGCCAAGTGACCGAGGCATAAACCATCCCTTGGTGCCAATGAGGCAGCCTGTGCTCAGTCCTGTCAATGTCGGCCTCGGGATCGAAGAAGCAGACGTCAAGGTCCTCCTCGCCCACTCCGTGCACGGGCGAAAGTAAACCCGAACCCTCCCAACGCCATCTTGGCGAACGAGGACGTCCGCCCTCCATGCAGCGAGCCAAATTGGCGGACGAGGACGTCCGCCCTCCATTCCGCGCGTGGTCAGCCTTCTAGCACGTATCGGTCAAGAAACTCGTTCACGAACTTACGCTCCGGATCGAACGTATGGCGCAGCCGGGCATACTCCCCAAGGCGCGGATAGAGGGAGCGAACCCGTTCCGGCGCCATCGTGAAGAGCTTGCCCCAGTGCGGCCGAGCGTCAAAGGGCTGGAGAAGCCCTTCGACCTTGGGCATCAGCCGATTGACGTCCGCCACGTGTGGTCTCCAAGTGAAGTGGATGCCGACACAAGCCTGCCGGTAGCACGGGCTCAGCCAAAGTTCATCGGCAGCAATGGTGCGAACTTCCGAAATGTAGAGGTGCGGCTCGAGCTCATCTGCGAGGGTTCGGACAGCCCGCATCGCCGCGATCGCGTACGGACGCGGAACCAGATACTCGGATTGCAGTTCGTCCCCGTTGCTGGGCGTGAACTCCATTCGAAAGTGCGGCAGCCGCTCGAACCAAGGGCCGGGGACCCCCAACTGCTCCGTGCAGTTCTCCGGCGAGACGCCCGCCAGCGGATGGAGCTTGACCGACTGGCGGGTCGCCCCATAGAAGGTCGGGAAATCCGGCGGCGGTACTCCGGGTGAAACACGGTGCTTCAGCCAAACCTGATTCACGGTATCGTCCCGCCAATCCGTGAAGAGGCTCACGCTATACGCGGCGGAGGTGATCGCGTCGAAGTTCGCCTCGAGTTCGGCGACCGGGAGACGCTCGTACACCGACTGGGCCACCTCGAACGCCGGCTCGACCCGTAGGGTTACCGCAGTGACGATTCCGAACCCGCCCAGCCCGACCGCCACCGCGGAAAGCTCATCCGAGTTCGACGCACCTGAAACCTCGCGAAGCGAGCCGTCGCCAGTGACTAGCTTCATCGCCTCGACCACGGTGGCCAGGTTTCCGTTGGCGTCGCCCGACCCGTGCGTCGCCGTGGCGCACGCGCCGACGACCGAGATGTGAGGCAGCGAAGCCAGGTTGTGCAGCGCAAGACCCTCCCGGTGCAGGATCTTGCTCAGCGCACCGTACGTAATCCCCCCCTCCACCGTGACCGTCATTCGCGACCGGTCGATCGACAACAGTCGGTCGAACGCCCCCATCGACACCAGATCGCCCTCACAGTCGGCGATTGAATTGAAGGAGTGGCGGCTCCCAAGCGCGCGGATGCTTTGCGCGCTACACACGATCCGCTGAAGCTCGTCAAGCGTCTTCGGTTCGTGAATCCCGGTTGCCCGGTAGGTGTAGTTGCCTGCCCAGTTTTGGCTATTTGCTGACATTTCTCGCGCCAGACCCAGTGTGACCGGGTACCTGGCAACATTTCCCCTCCTAACTCCGTCTTAACCGGGGCGGGGCGTGACAAACCCGTCGCCAACCCACCGAACGAGCGGCTTCACCCTCCAGTGACCGCGGAATTCACCAAGAGTTTTTATAAGTGATCGCCCCCGATAACGCCAAGCCCGACCTCATTCGCATCATCTACGCCAGCACGGCAACTTCGCCGATGAACCTCGCCGACCTTCTCGACTTGCTCGAAGCGGCGAGGGGGAAGAACCTCCCACTGGGGATCACCGGCATGCTCGTGTACGAGGACGGTTCGTTCCTCCAGCTATTGGAAGGCAAGTCGGACGCCGTGCGAGCGCTCTTTGCGCGGGTTCAGGCGGACCGGCGCCACACCGCGGTCACCAAGCTGGTGGAAGAGCCGATCGAGGCCCCGACCTTCGCCGACTGGAGCATGGGGTTCGTTAGGGCCGCACGTGAGGACCTGCTGAGCATCCCCGGTTGCAATGACTTCTTCGCGACGGGAGCCCGTTTGAGGGACATCGACTTAGCGCGGGCGCGCGTCGTGCTCAAAAAGGTCCGCGAAGGGATGTGGCACAAGAAAGCCGGCTAGCCGGGGGGTAGCTTCGATTTGTCGGGATAGTCCGGCCGCTTGATCTGGAGCGGCTTGGTGGCCGCCATTTCCTTCTTGATCTGCGCGATAGCCGCTTCGAGCTGGGAATCGATCCCCTGCCGCCAGAGGTACGGATCCAACTCGACATCGATGTCCGGCGGGGTGCCCTCGTTCTCGATGACCCACTTGCCGGTCACGGGATCGTACATCGCGTCGTCC
>DATGIR010000410.1:0-2387 GCA_035295605.1 Fimbriimonadaceae bacterium
TTTGGCGTGACACCCTGGTCCGTCTCCGAGACCGCCTGCGCGAACGTCGGCGTGAGCGAGCCATACTGGTTAAGCCTGACCCTGGCGTCGTAGTGATAGCGGCGCAGCCCTGCGGTGATCGCCAAGGGCTCCGTAATGTTATAGGTCAGCTCGCCGAACACCGATTGCTGCAGGATCGGCATCGGGGTGAAATAGCTGAAGAGATTGTTCGAGCTCAAACCAACCGCCGCCGCATCCTGGGCCGGGAAGTAGATATCCCACGCCGAGTGGAAGTCGCTGTAGAAATACCCGAGCAGCCATTTGGGATTCGAGTTGCCCACCGACGCGATGCGCAGCTCCTCGGTGGTCTGCGAGGTCGGGTTGTACTCGATGGCGTACGAGGCGTTGATACCTCCCTGCGCCGGCGTGAAGCCCGGGAGGCCGAGGCCCGTGTCCCACGACTCGGTCGTATCCTGCTGCAAGGGCTCATGCCGGTCCCAATAGGATGTGGTCGAGGTGATCTCGAAACTGCTGGTCTGGTAAGTGATGTTCAAAGCGCCGAGCCTGAACTCGTCGTGGTAGCTCTCGACGACGTCGAACGGCTCGTAATGCGCGTCGGTTCCGGGAGCGCTGTCGATATACGGCAGGCCGCCCGACCTGAGCTTCTCGTAAAGAAACGACGGTGTGATGGTCAAGCCCTCGATCGGCCGGATGAGAGCGCTGATGCGTACGGTCGTGCGCTCGACGTCGTTGACGTCGTGATAATCGGTCTGCACGGGAGCTGCGAGAACGTTGCCACGGACGCAGCCGGTGAAGGTGGGCGCAGCAGCGCACGGTGATGTTGCCGCCGGGAAATCTCCCGGTTCGATCACGATCCGATCGATCCAGCCGGAATCGTACTCATAGGAGCCGACGATGCGAACCGCAGCGAGACCTCCGCCGAAGGGCAGGTTGACCATCGCATTGTAGGCGTCATCGAACCCGCCATGATCGGTGTCGGCCAATATCGTCTCTGCGGAAGCTTCGAAACGATCGGGGTTAGGTGCATTGGGTACGAGTTTGATCGTGCCACCCATGGACCCCGACCCGTACAAAGTTCCCTGAGGCCCGCGCAGCACCTCGACGCGATTGAGATCGTAGAGATTCGGAGAGAGTACGATCTTCCCTTCGTTGGTCGCCGAGGGCGCCGTCAGCGGTACGTCATCGTAGTAAAAGCCGACCGTGGGCGAGTTGCCGCCCGTGGAGGCGATCCCGCGCATCTCGTATTCCGCCATGCCAGGTCCGCTGGTGCGCATCGAGACGCCGGGGACTGACAGCACCAGGTCGCTCAGGTCCGTCAGTCCGCGGCTCTGAATGTCCGTCCCGGTGACGGCGGTGAGACTGATGGGCGTGGTTTGCACCGTCGATTCGCGCTTCTCCGCGGTGACGACGACCTCCTCGAGCTGCGAGGAGTCCGCCCGGGATTGCTGCGCCAGTGCGGACTCGGCAAACAGGAGTGCGGAAAATGGAGCGCAGCCAAAGATGACCACGCGTGCGCGTTGGCGTCGCAACATCAGTCCTCCCCAATGAGACTGCTCCCGCCGCCCTCGAGGGCAGGAAGAGTATAGCGAGGTTTTTACGGCCCGCCGCTAGTGCTCGGCGGGAACGACGAGGCCGGCAGTCGCCACGACGGCAGGACGAGACTGCGGCGAGGAGGATGGAGCATTCGATGGCGCCGACGGCGGAGCGGACGCCGGCGGCGATGGGGACGACGCCTGGAATGGCGGGGATGCTCCCGATGGCGCATCAGGGGTAATTGTCATCCTGACTGGTCCGACCACCGCCGAGGCCGGCGACGGATCCGTGGCCGCCGGAGGCTCGACTCTGACGTTCAACATGACGATGTTGACCACAGCAGGGTCGTCGCGCAGCTTGACGTACAGCTTGCCCTCGTGCGGATGCGGAATCGGCAACGCCGGCTGCGTGAAGCCGTCGGGAACGCGCGTGGCGTGCGCGAAATCCGCGTCGGCGGACAGCGAGTCCAGGAGAAAGAGATTCGATCCGGAAAGCGAGCATGCCGCGTCCGGATCTGACGGACAGTCGACCCCGGTTACCTTGGGCAGCCGCACGAGTGTCGCGAGGGAGGCCCACGCACCCGGTACACCCTCGACGATACGCCGGAATTGCAGCGGCCCGAACGCCGAAGGGCCCAGCGAGCGTGCGGGATCGAGCGTCACGACGGCAATCCGCTTGCTCTGTAGCATCACCTCGCCGGCTCCTACACCCAACACCACGGAGAAGGAGCCATCGGTGGTGGCGACCTCGAGCTTCTCCTCACGGGTGAAAGCCGCAGGCGACTGGGCACGGAGCGAGAAACTGAGGTGCGCCTCGAGCGGGAGCTCGGTTTGGCTCGCGAGTTGGATCGAGTT
>DATGIR010000411.1:0-7836 GCA_035295605.1 Fimbriimonadaceae bacterium
CTTGGCGTCGTATGGCTTGACCACGCAGCTGTTTGCTCCGAAACGGTAGCACTCGGCCAATTCAAGCCCGGGATCCCCGCCGCTCAAAACAACAACGGGAACGAGCTGAATTCTTTCGTTCCGCCGGATTTCGGTGAGCATGTCGAGCCCGCTGAACCTGGGCACGCTGAAGTCCACGACGAAAAGGGATGGTATCGGACTGAAATCGCTCCGCAACAGTTCGATCGCCGGTCCCATCTCCCGTCGGATCGTAATGTGGCAGTCGATTCCAGCGCTTTGAATGCCTCGGAGCGAAAGGAATTCGTCGTCCATCGAATCCTCGATCAACACTACTTCGGGCAAACCAACCGCGCTCATTGATTTACGAGCCTCCTATTCAATCAATTTGATTGGAGAGCATCTGCTTCATAGAACCGGCATCCAAATGTGGCCGGCGAAACTCCACATACCTCTAACACATGAGATGCCCTCCTTTCGTGAACATCGTAGCCGCCATTTCCGGGAGATGAAAGTCTTCTTTTTTCTGTCTTCGTTTTGGATGACAGCGAATGCTCGTCTGCATAAGACTAGACCCAGGCCGTGCGGCGCCCCGAAGCTGCAGTCCGGCTTCTTGGCTTCGCCGACTCGCTTACGGCATACTGCGACAGTGGCCGTTCGGGCCGGGTGATTTGATATGGTTCGCACCGCTTTCGCTGCTTTGATCGTCCTAGGGGTCTCGGCCTCGGCTCGCGCCTCCGACGCCTTCAACAACTTCGAAGCGAAGTTGAAGAAGGTCAAGACGTACTCCATCGAGCTCACCCTCTCCGGCCCGAACGGGAAGCCCGGCAACTACTCCTACTCGTTCACCAAGCCGAATCTGGCGAGGATCGACACTCCTGACGTGCTCATCTACCTGGATGGCACCAACGAGATCACCTTCAACAAGGCCACCAACGAGTATCTCGTCCAACCCCAGACCGATAAGATCGCCAAGCGCCTCTTCGACACCGATGAGCTCCTTGCGTTCGCGTCGTTCTTCGGACTCCGGACGCCGGGTGTGATCGGCAATTCGATCCAAGACGTCGGCGGAACCCAGTTCGAAGTAGCCCAACTCGGAAGCGTCGCCGGGATGGGCGCGTGGGTTTGGTTCGATTCCAAGACGGGCGAGTTGGCGAGCATTGGGACCACCAGAAACGTCTTCACATCTCCGACCGAGAGCAAGAAGGAGACTTGGACGTTCGATGTGAAGTCCACGATGGTTTCTAACTCCGGTGATGCGTCGACCTACACCTTTAAGCCGCCAAGGACAGCGATCCGCCATACGCTTGCCGATCTGCCGGCCGATCAGTGGCTGACGGACATCGACTTCGCGTGCCAAGTCGCCTTGGCGACGAACCGGCGGGTGTACATCGATTTTTCCGCCAAATGGTGCGGCCCGTGCAACCGGCTCCATGACGACGTGCTTGTCACCGACGACTTCCGCTCGGCAAGTCGGTACTTCGTCTTCGTCAGTGTGGACGCGGACGCGGATCCCGGCACGATGTTTCGCTACGGCGTACGGTCGCTGCCGACGCAGATGATCCTGGATCCCCAGGGCCGCGTGGTCGACAAGACGGTCGGCTACGGCGGGTCGAAAGATGTGTTCGACTTTCTCCGGCGGAACGCCGGGGGTTAGGGCCGCCGCTCGAGGCCGAGCGCGGCCATCCACGCCGCCTCGCGAATGGCGTTGACGGCGGCTTGGTCCAACTTGCCGCGATCCGCGTCTACCTGGAGGATGTCCAGCGCTTCGTCGTCAGTGAGAGCGGCGCGATAGGGCCTATCGGAAGTAAGCGCGTCAAAGCAGTCGCAGACGGTGAAGGCCGCGACGTAGTCGGGAATCTGGTCGGCGGTGAGGCGATCCGGATAGCCGCTCCCGTCTCCGCGCTCGTGGTGGTGGCGGACGATACGCAGTACGACCTCGTCGCGGCTGATTCGACTCAAGAGTTCGTGTCCGATAGCCGGATGGAGCTTCATGAGCTCGAACTCGTCGTCGCTCAAGGCTGCCGGCTTGTTCAGGATTCGGCGGTCGACACAGAGTTTGCCGGCATCGTGGAGAAGACACCCGAGGCGCACCGAGCGGCGCTGGACTTTCTGGAAGAGCCCGAGCCGAATCCCGACCGCCTCCATCCATCGCCAGGTGTGGCTGCTGTGCTCGTACAGGTAGCGGTCATGCCGCTTGAGGATCGTCAGGATCTCCCGGAGGGCGAGAACGAACCGGCGCTCGGTCGTGCGGTCGGCAAGGGCCATGAGCTCCTCGAACGAAACCGCCGCTTTCTCGAGTGCGCGCAGCGAAGTGGCAAGCTCGATCGGTGCCGTCGATTCGTTTGTTAACCTTTCTGCCACGAGTTGAATTGTCACAATTCGCGGGGATCCTCACAGTCGCACACTTAGGGGACAACACGTCTCCGAAAGCGCAGTCCGGGTGGGCGGTGTCGGGCAAACCAGGGACAGGAAACCCCCGGCTTGAACTGGAGCGCCGAATCGAACAGCATGAAGGGGCACGCTCGTCGCGAGAGGCGATGACGCCGCACCCACGGGAGCAAAGGAGAGTTTCATGTTGCGCTCGACGTTTCTCGCGACCGCCGGGGTCTTGGTGGGTCTGGTGGCCACCGCCCCGGCACAGAACGTCCTCTTCGACTTTAACGGCGGGCCCCAGTATTCGGGAACGCCGCTTGATCAGTTCTCGGGCGGCATTCGGGCCCACTTCACCGGCACCGGGTCCGGCTACTCGATTCAGGACATCGCTCAGGTGATCGGTGTTCTTCCCACGGGGTTCTCCGGGTTGGGCTTGAGTCCGAACAGCGTGTTCGGAGCGGACCTTCTGATCTCGTTCTGGGATGCTATGACGGGCGCGGCGCAGTACTTGGACGGCGCTGCGATCTTGACCGCCCCGCAGGAGCTGGCGTGTGATTCGTCCTCCACGATGCGGATTTCGGCGTACGACGGCACCACGCTCGTCGGCTCCACGACCGCCATCTCTAACGATCAAAACTTCACCTGGCCGATGATCGACCTGTCATTCGCTTCGACGCTTCCGTTCGATAACGTCGTCATCCACTTTGAGTCCGGCCCGCCGACCGGCGGCGACTGGGGACCCATTTTCGTGGCCGACAATCTTACGGTTACGCCGTCGCCGGCCCCGGAGCCGAGTGCCTTCGCCGGGCTGACGATCGGGTTGATCGCGATCTTGAGGCTGCGCCGCGCTCGGTAGGAGCACAGGCCCAGTAAACATACGCGGGCCAATTGTTAAAACTCGCGTTATAATGTGACCCGAGGACCTGCCACCAACCCAAATTTTCGGCCGGAGCCCAAGGACCTCGTTATGAATAGGCGTCAATCACCCCCGAGCGGTGCTCGGAGGGCGTTCACGTTGATTGAGCTTCTCGTAGTGATTGCAATCATCGCGATTCTCGCTGCCATCCTGTTCCCGGTTTTTGCGCAGGCGAAGGTGCAGGCCAAGAAGACGATGGCGCTCAGCAATGCCAAGCAGTTGGACTTGGCGCAGTTGATGTACTCGAACGATGTGGACGACGTATGCGTGCCGTATTTCAGCGAATACGATCCGTCGACCTACACGTACAACCCGCCCAGCACCTACTGGCCGCAGCTGATCTCTCCGTACATTCAGAAGATCACGGCTTCGGGCCCAGGCGGGGGTGGCGGCACCGACCAGCAGATGCTGGACACCGACCTTTCGAAGATCTTCTTCGATCCGATCGAGCCGTTCAAGAGCCAGGCCGGCGACCCTAACTGCGCCTACGGCACGGTGGCGAGCTGGGGCATCTCGGACGACATCACCAATTGGTGGGAGCCGAACGGTGTGCCGACCACCTACATTCCTGTAAGCCAAGGCGCCATTGTGGCGCCCGCGAACACGCTGATCTTTGCGGAAACCTTCAACTGGCTGTGCGATCCCGGTTACTCCGGCAGCACGCTGGCGCTGAGCTACTTCGACGACAACAACAACTACAAGAACCCGTACAACGGCAGCAACAACGGGGCCAAGCAGACGCTGCAGTCGCCCTACAACGCCTCCTACGTGAAGACCAAGTTCAACCAGGAGCCGGATCCCAAGGGCCTGAACAACATCATGTTCTGCGATGGACATGTAAAGACGGTCCACACGTCGCTGCTAACCCACGACGGGAGCTACTGGAGCATCGGGAACAACGACCAATGGCCCTGAGGGCCGCGGTCGCTGCCCTAAGCTTCGTTGTGCTGGCGCTCACCCTCTGCGGGTGCGTCGCCAGTACGCCTCCACCCCCGGCGACCGGCAGCAACAAGCCGGATGCTTTGCTCCCCGGTGCGCAGACCGAGTCAGGCCCGCGAAAGGGTGGGTTCTTCCAGCACCAGCCTGGAAGCGGAGCGGCCAAGAACCCGGCTCCGGCCGGAGGACAGGGGGCGGCGCCGCCGCCACCAGCCGGCGGGGCTCAATAGAGCGCGGTCCGGCACGCCTCATACTCTTGGCAGGCCGGGTCGATTGACCCGGCCTGAGCCGCCTGAAGGTTGATCGACGTGAGCACGGAGCCGTACGATGTCGCGATCATCGGGGGCGGACCCTCGGGTTCGACCCTCGGCACGCTGCTTCGGAAGTATTGTCCCGGCCTGCGAGTCCTGCTTCTGGAACGTGAGAAGTTTCCCCGCGATCACGTGGGCGAAAGCTTGCTGCCGGTAGCCTGTCGGGTGCTCGACAGCATGGGCTGTTGGGATGCGGTGGAGGCGGGCGGCTTTCCGGTCAAAGTGGGCGCCACGTACCGCTGGGGCTCGACGGACGACCTTTGGGACTTCGACTTCCTGGCCGGTCAGTCTTACGAGGACGTCCCCCGACCCGCGAAATACGACGGCCAACGCCGCAACACAGCCTTTCAAGTTGATCGCTCGCTCTTCGACACGATCCTCCTGAACCATGCGCGCGAGCGCGGCGTCGAGGTTCGCGAGGAGGCGAAGGTCGTCGAAGTTCTTCACGCGGGCGATGCCGTTACCGGTCTCAAGCTCGAGGACGGCTCGACGGTGCATGCTCGCTACACCGTCGACGCGACCGGTCACTCCGGACTCGTGCGTCGTGCGCTCGGGGTCGAAGTCGTCGAGCCGTCCGCGCTCAAGAACATCGCCGTCTGGCGGTATTGGCACGATGCGGACTGGGCGGTCACCATTGGGGCCAGCGGCACCCGGGTCCAGGTTCTAAGCCTCGGTTGGGGTTGGATCTGGGTCATTCCGATCACCCCGACCCGGACGAGCATCGGCCTCGTCTTGCCCGCCGAGTACTACCGAAAGTCTGGAAGGCGGCCGGAGGAGCTTTACGCTGCCGCGCTGGAGGAGGAGCCGAGCGCGCGGCAGTTAGTGCACGGCGCGACTGTCGAGCCGGAGGTCCACACCACCAAAGATTGGTCGTTTATCGCGTCGAGGATGGCGGGAGAGAACTGGTTTCTCGTCGGCGAATCGGCCGGCTTCGCCGATCCGATTCTCGCGGCCGGGATCAGCCTTGCGATGGTCGGCGCCCAGGAAGCCGCGATCACAATCGCCGAGCTCGATCGGGGCAAGCTCGATTCGGCGTGGCTGAAGCGCGAGTTCGAGCGAAGTCAGGTGCGGCGGATCAAGACGCACATCCAGTTCGCGGACTATTGGTATACGGCGAACGCCCGCTTCTCCGACCTCATCGAGTTCACGGGACAGATCGCCAGTGAGTCCGGTGTGCCGCTCAAGGGCAAGGAGGCCTGGCAGTGGCTCGGCACCGGCGGCTTCGTTCAAATGGGCGGCGCCGGCGTCGCGGGATTCACTCTTGCCGGAACCAGATGGCTCGTGAATGCGTTCGAGCGTTCGTCGGCGGAGTGGCAGGTTGAGGGCTGTAACATGTTTGCTTTGAACCTGGACGGGGCGACAAAGGTGGACGTCGCGATCTTCCATGAAGGCGCGATCGAGCCGGCGCCCGCCCTCAGCCGCGACGGCAAGCTGCTTCCCGCTCGCGGCGTTTATCGGTTCTTGGTTCAAGCCTTGAGCTCCTCGAACCGGCTCGACCACCTTCTCGAATCCATCCGCCGGGATTGGTGCCCGCGCCCGGAGGCGGGGCTTAGTGGAATGGCGGGCGCCATCGAAGCGCTCGAGGCGATGGTCAACGACGGCTGGGTGGCCGCTTCCTGCGACCCGGCCTATCCGGTGATGAACTTGGACGACCTGGTTCGCTCCAACCTGTTCAGGCCGAACACCGACAACTTCCAACCCGCGACCGAGCAGCCGGCGGGGCCAAGCGCCCGCCCGTGACTGCGGACCAACTGGCTCAGCAGGCGTACGAAGCCCTGACCGCGTCCCGGTTTGATGAAGCCCGAGCCCGCGCTCTCGAAGCCCTCGCGGTGGCGCCTGATCACGTGAGGGCCAAATCCATACTCGCCAACGCTCTGGACCAGCTGGGCCGCACGGGAGAAGCGGTCGAGATCGTGAGTGAGCTGGTTCGAGCGGCGCCGCACCAGCTCGACTACCTGTACTGGCTTTCCACGCTGCTGCGAAAGGCGGGCCGGGCGGCGGAGGCGCTTCCCCTGGCGGAGCGGGTCGTGCGGGCGCGACCGGAAAGCGCGGAGGTTCAGGCCAGCCTCGCCGCCGTCTATGCTGCGCTCGGGAGAGCCCACGATGCGCTGAATCGGTTGAGAGAGTCAGTGACGCTCAACCCGGCGGTTCCTGCCAACCGGTACAACCTGGCGCTCCTTCTGCTCCAGGTCGGTGACCAAAACGAGGCCGAAGCGGTGCTAAGCGAGCTGGTTCAGGCGTTTCCGGACTTCGTTCCAGCGAGGGTCACCCTTGGCGAGACGCTCCTGATGCGGGGGCTCGCTGACGCTGCGGTCGTGCATGCCCGGAGTGCGATCACGACGGCCCCGAACTACCCAAGCGCGCACTATCTCTTGGCGCGTGCGCTAAGCGAGCGCACCACGACGCGAGCCAGCGACCAGGATGATGAGGAGGCCGAGCGGCACATCCGGACCGCCTTGGAGCTTGATCCGGGCTCGTACCTCGGCCACGGGATGCTCGGATTCAGGCTACAGGAGCGCGGCGAGTTCAAGTCGGCGGGCGAGGAGTTCGAGTTCTCGCTCCGGCTGAACCCGGCGCAGGGGGCCGCGTACTACGGCCTGGCGAGCTGCGCCAAACAAACCGGCGTCAGCGAGGAGCAGATTGGCCGAATGAAGGGTGTCCTCGCCGACGGGGGGTTATCGCCCTCGGATCAAGCCTACGTTCACTACGCAATCGCCAAGCTGTACGAGGACGCTAAGGAGTTCGAGCCGGCGATATCGCACTTGGACGCCGCCAACGGCCTGACGTACGAGCTCAACAAGGTCAAGCGACCGTTCGATGCGGGCTATCTCGAGGAGCGTGTCTCGTGGGTCATCGAAACCTTCACGCCGGAGTTCTTCGAACGGCAGAAGGGTGCCGGAAACGGTTCCGAGTTGCCTCTGCTCGTGCTCGGAATGATGCGCTCGGGGACGACGCTCGTCGAGCAGATTCTCTCCAGCCATCCCGGCATCACCGGCGGCGGCGAGCTCATGTTCTGGATGGAGCACGCGGGGAAGACATTTCTGCCGGACCGCGAGAACCTGGATCGAATCCGGATCGCCAAGATCGCCGACGCCTACCTGGCGGTACTTCGCGAGTTCGACGGCGCGGCCCTTCGCGTCACCGACAAGATGCCGCAGAACACCCTCTTCGCCGGGCTGATCCACGCGATATTCCCCAACACGCGAATCGTGCACTGTCGGCGGCATCCGGTCGATACCTGTCTCTCGATTTATGCGACCCCCTACACGGCATCGCCCGATTTTGCCCACCACCGCGGCA
>DATGIR010000412.1:0-12084 GCA_035295605.1 Fimbriimonadaceae bacterium
TCGCCATCGGCGGTCGCAGGCTTAAAGCGCCAGGTCTTGGCGGTGCGAAGCGCGAGATCGTCGAGTTCCTTGATCCCGCAACTCTCACCAAGGACGGCGGTCGTCACCGAGCCGTCGGCGGCAACCGAAAGCTCTACGACCGTTGTCTTGTCCAGCGCTTCGTCGCGAAGGTCGTCGGGGATGACCGGTTCCGGCTGATAGGTCGGTTCAACCTGCGTGTATACCGGGATGTGCTTAGCCACCGGCTTCGGCGGCTCGGGAACGGGCTTGACCGGGGGCGGACTAGCGGGGGTCGTCGCTTTCGGGGTCGGCTCGGGCTTGGGCACAGCGATCGTCGCCGGTCCGCCGTCCGAACTTTGCTTCTGCGTTCCGACGCCGGGAGGTAAGTCGCCTCCTTTGCCCGTGCCTTGCTCCACCGTCGGCCCCCCTTCCCCCGGAGTCCCCTCCTGAACGGCGACCTGGGGTAGGTCCCGACGGGCGGCGGCCGAACGACCCTTGCTCGTGCCTTTGTTCGCATTGCGCGTGGCGTCCTTCTTTGTCTTTTTCGCCACGGCGGGTGGCTTGGGTCGGGCTTCTTGCGGCGCCAACATAACGACCGTGGCCGTTCCGAACGATTTGCGGATCTTATCGAAGGCGCCATAGTGCGCGAGAATCGGGAGGGCGATCACGTGCGCGCCAAGCGAGACGAAGATGATCTTCAGGAGAAGCGGATTGCGTTGGCGGCGGCGTGACATGGGCTATCGCTTCACGTCCGAAAAGGCGAAGCCGGTAACACCGGCCTTGCGGGCCTCGTCCATCGCCGCGACGACGCTGCCGTAGGGGACGTGCTGGTCCACGTTGAGGGTGACCGTCGTGTTTTGACCCTTGTTGACCGCTTCGAGCTCGGCGGCAAGGGTGTCGATCGTGATCGGCTTGGTGCCGAGGTAGACCGAGCCGTCCGGCCGCAAGGTGATCGTCAAGGGCTCGACGTGCCGGTCCTCACCGGTCGACGCTTTGGGAAGTTGAACGGGGATCGCATTCTGAACAACCATGGCGAGCGAGGCGACCATGAAGAAGAAGAGCAAGAACATCATCACGTCGATCATCGGGATCACGATGATCTCGGGCTCCTCGATCTGGCGCCGACGGCCGAGCTTGACGCGCCGCCGCATCGCGTGCGCCATCGGCTAGTCGATTCTCCCCGTGATGTAGTTGATCAGCTCGGCGCCGTAGTACTCCATGTCCTCGGTGATCTTCCGGGCAAGGTTGGCGAAGTAGTTGAAGGCGATGTAGGCCACGATCGCCAGGGTGATTCCGGTCGCGGTGGAGATGAGGGCCTCAGAAATGCCCCCGAGGATTTCGGTCGGATTGCTCAGGCCCTTTTGGCTGGCGGCGCGAAATGCCGAGATCATTCCGGCGATCGTGCCGAGCAGCCCCATGAGTGGAGCGATCGTCGCGATCGTTTTTATGAGCGGCAGATTGGCCTCGAGCATCGGCGCATCGTTCGCGGCCTCCTGCTCCATCGCCATCTCGATCGCGTCCGCATCGCGCGCCGCGTTGCGTAACCCGCGCCCAAACATGCGACCCATGGGGGTCTTGTCACCATCGCAAAGCGACATCGCCTGGGCGGCGTCACCCCCCGGCGCGAAGAGCTCTTTGACTCGTTCGAGTAGGTCGTCGCCGTCGGCCCCGGCCCGCCGGAGCATGATGGCGCGTTCGATGGCGAGGGCGATGAGGATGACGGAGCCGCCGATGAGCGGATACATCATCACGCCACCCTTTTGGATGAAGTCTAGGACGGAGTTCAAGTGGGGTTCACCGGTTGGCGGTGACGAGAAATATACTCCCCCCCACTATATTTGTCAAGTACTCCCCCCCACTATATTTCCGCGCGCAGTCGGGGCGCCCGCGAACGCGGTCGAGGTGGCGCTAGCCCTCCATCGGGAATTTCTCTCCGAACCAGCGACTCCACTCCGGCTCGGCTTTGGCGGCCGCAGCCGCGGCGCCCTCGCCGAACAGGAAGAACCGAATCGAGACGTAGGTCTGTTCGCCCATCGGCATCGCGAAGAGGTGGCAGCCGCCCGGCCCCGGCTGGTCGATCCTTAGCATCGCGTACTTCTCGTCGCCTTGCCCGGTGACCTCGACCTTGCCGGAGAAGGCGGGGGCATCGGCGCCCGAGCGCGCCTCCTGGCCTACCGCCGCGCCGGTCAGACCTAGCGGGGCGGTGAGCGCCGCCCAAGCCTCGGAATCGCTCCCGCTGCTCATGCCCGCCATCTCGAACGCTGCGCAGGGCTGGCCCCGAAAGTGGGTGAGCTTGAGCCGAAGAATGTCGAAGTAGGACTTCCAGCCGCCTTCCACCGCTTCCCACTGGCCATCCCACTCGTCGGAGCTGGCGAACCAACTGTGTACGACCCGGACCACGCACTTGCCGCCGGCTTTCGCCTCCACGATCCACTCGGTGGCCACCGGCGGCGCGTCCGGGTCCATGCCGTCGCCGTCTTTCGTGAAGCTCCGGGGTGGGTCCCACTTGGTGATGGTCGACTCGGACTCCATGCCCGGCCCGAAGCTCGCCGTGAACTTGCCGCCCACCCGTTCCTCGACCTCGGTGGGCACGAACCACGAGGAGATGCCGGGACCGGTGGCGATCGCCTGCCAAACCTCTTCCGGCGTACCGGAAACCTCGACTTCTACTTGAACGGATCGCCGTCCGTCCTCTCCAACATTGACGCTCATGCCTGCTCCTTCGCGGTGCTCTGGGGTGGGGTGGGGTGGGCGGCGACGATCAGCCGATGAGATCGCCCGCCCGGGGACGACGCATCGTGGTAGCGCGCGGCTAATGCGGTAACCGCGCGGGTTAGGTCGGCGGTGAAGTCGGCGCGCTCGGCGGCGGACCGAAACCGGATCTCGGTGTCGATCGAGAGCGTGGCCAGGTGCTTGTCCGCCCCCCGTGCCCGCCGCACGAGGTCGCTGACCTCCTGCACGACGCGGGCCGCCAACGCGATGAGGTAGCCGGCCGAAAGCCGGTCGGCGGTGCGGGCAGGGTCGGCCGAGGCGAGGCCCATCGCCCCGGGGGCGACGACGTAGGAAGCGGCGCTGGCGACGAAGAGCCTCTCGGTGAGGCCGCCCCACTTTCGCTGCCCGGCCTCCCGCACGAGGCGGTGCGACTGCAGGGCGTTGAGGTGGTAGTTCGCCTTTTGCCGCGTGAGCCCGACGCTTTCCGCCACCGACGCCGCCGACGCCGGCTGGCTCAGCGCCGCCAGGAGGCGGCTACGAATCGGCTCGAGCGCGACGGTCGCGGCGGCGGGGTCGTTAATGACTTCGAGATCGAGCACGAGAGCATTCTAGCCATTGACAACTTTTCTTGTCAATATGGCGAATCCAGTTCGGCGTAAAATGAGTTCATGGCCCCCGACCCGAAGCGCTATAAAGGCATTGTCCGCAACGGCAAGATTGAGCTGCAGTCCGGGGCCGACGTTCCGGACGGCGCTGAGGTGGTCGTGCTTGTTGGCGAGGAAGGCACCAAGGTTCCGCCGATAAGGAGGCGTGTTCGGCGCAGAGGAAGCACTGCGACGGACCTGCTCAACTCCGAAATATTCGGCATGTGGGCAGACCGAACCGACATCAAGGACAGCGCCGCGTTCGTTCGCGAGCTCCGCGAACGAGCCTGGCGGCGCGCCGGTTAGGTGCAACTTCTCGACACCGACGTGCTCGTCGAGATTCAACGAGCACAACCGCTAGCTACGATATGGCTGCAGTCCCTTACAGGCGAACTCGCGATCCCGTACGTAGTCGCCTGGGAAATGCTCTTTGGGTCGAGGGACAAGTCCGAGCTTGCGCGTAGCCGACGATTCCTTGCCAAGTTCACCGTGACTCACTTGACCACGAAGGACTCGAAGTTAGCGGGAAGCCTGATCGAGAGCTACCGTCTCTCGACCGGGCTCGGTTTGCCGGACTTCCTCGTCGCCGCTCAGACTTTGAATCGACGCGCCACCCTGTTCACGTTCAACCTCAAGCACTTTGCATCTATCGATGGCCTCGTTGCCAAGGCGCCGTACACGCGGTGAGAAAGTAGACCAAGGCCCCCGCTAGGTTACACATCCCCTACCTGATCCGCCTCCAGCCTCTTTTTCATTGCAGATGCCCACGAGCAGCAGCCATGCACCGGAGACAAGCGAGCTGAACAGCAGCATCATGCCACCGGCCGCGATATAGATTCCGATCCCATAACCCAGCATGAGCAGAATCGAGCCGGCGATCTGAGCGATGTAGCACGCCGAGCCGAAAAGGGTTCGGAACAGACTCAGCCCAGGGGCGCTTCCGCCCTCCCTCACCGCCAAAACGTATCCGCGGATATAGACGAAAGTGGCGATAACCGAAAGCGCCAGCCATTCGATCCCGATCGTCAGGTTGTTCTGCACGCCCATCAGCGCCATCCCGCAGAGGATGAAGGCGTAGGTGAACCCGGTCAGGGTGCCGATGGCGCGATTCCGGTGCGTGGCATCCTGCGTCACCGCCTTCAAATTGAGTGACATCGCCACGAAGACGAGGCCGGTCAAAGCTGCCGCGCCGCCTCCGACCATCACGAAGAAGTCGCGCCACAACGCCGGTTCGAAGTCCGATCTGATCGTCATGGATTCATTATCGTGCGACGGTCTCGAGCGAAACGGTGAAGCTGCGCGGATGATCCCTCACGATTATCAGCCCACCGCCCAACGCGAGCGCCTGCTCGTCATGCGAAAGGGTGAGGTTGGTCGGATGAACGACACGGCCGCTGAAGACATTGACGCGGTCACCCGTGCAAAACGCCACGCCGCCCGCTGTGGCTCCAGGTGTCAGACCTTGAAGTCGGACACCTGTGGCGACTGCTTGCGACGATCCGTCGGGACGAATCCGAACCAGCGTGTGACCGTCTGGTGAACTCGGTGGCGAAAGCTGGGAGGTGTCGGGATCGGCAACTGCGAGGACGTCCCCTCCAGGTAGCTCCACCAGCGGAAGTTGCGCGATGAATCGGCCTGGTTTCACAGCACCTGCCAAAAGCCATCGGTGACGCCACACATCGTCCTCGACATGGACTGGTTCCGGCCCGAGCGGATAGGCAGCGAGACCCCGGAGCGCAAAGCGCGTCCCCATTTCGGCCTGCACCATGGGACTCGAGTCGTTCTGGTATTCGACGACCAGATGCGTGCCCCAGACCTGGGCCCCTACGCCATCCGGCGTCGAGCGTAAGCTTCCGTTGTTGAACACAAGCGGGCCGATTACCACCGTGCCGCGACTCGCCCGTGCCTGACTGGCCCCGATCAGCGGCGTGCCGGAATTCGTCCGGAAAGCAAGAAGGCTGCCGTCCGCTCCGCCAACGTACACGCAGGATCTTGAAGTCGCGAGGTACAAGGTTGCGTTCGAACTCGCTATGACCCGGTGCCATACCGGGAGGCCGGACGCGCAATCAATCGCCCAGAGGGTTATCGCCCATCGGGTGTCGGCCACTTGGCTGAGAGCGAGCGCGAACAGGAGCGAATCGCCGACTGCCAGCTGTGTGTACACGTCTTGAGGCGCGTGGGTCAGTCGCGCCAAATCAAAATGCCCGAGGCGCCGCCCAGTTTTGCGGTCAATGACAAGCGCCCCGTTGCCTGCCACGACGAGAACACGGCTCCCGACCATGAAAGCGGATATTGGCCCCGGGCCCGAAGGAAAGCCGGAATCAACGCTCCAGGCTCGCGCGTAGGGCAGAACGGGCCCGATCGGAGACTCCCTGGGGGCCGCTCTGTCCATCGTCGGGGGCAAGCCTGCTGCAATGCCCCAGCCGGACAACAGACCGGCAAGCGCAATTCCCACCATGATGGACGGACGAGTCGCCGCTTTCACGGGTTCGGCGGGTGTTGACGTTTGGCCAATCCTGAGCGAAAGATACTACGGCCCCAAGAACGAAGTGCGCCCGCACCTTGAAAACCGCATCTCCCGAATTGCGCTTTTTGGCCTGCAAACAGGCCAAAAAACGCACCCTCTCAGGTCTAAGCTCGCGGACCGCCTACACGCGCATGATCGGTGAATCGGAGCTCCGGTCAATTGCAGGTGTGCTCGTCCACATAGACATTTTTGAACATCCCGCAACTGCGATAGAAGCGGCGGGTGGTGCCCTTCCGTCCAGGGACGCAACTGGACGAAAACCCCCGCCGTGGTAATTTCGACCCGTATGAACCTCGATCACGGATCTCAAACCCCGTCGATCGATGCGAAGTCGGCGGAGCAAGCCCTGCAACTCGCGATCCGGCTGCAGCAGGAAGGGGGAGAGCGCGTTTCGCTTGAGGAGTTGGACAAGACGGCGGACGAGGCGGGGATTAACCGGGCGTATGTTCGTGAAGCGCTGAGGCGGCTCCAACAGCAGGGTCAGGAAGAGCAGCTTGTCGCTCAAGCAGCTCGAGCGCGGCTGGGCCGAGTGTTTGCAGGCGTGATGGCGGCCCTGGTGGCCGTCATCGTTTTGATGTTGGCGGAATCACCCGACTGGAACAACGGTTCTGCGCACGCAGGGCTGGTCGTGGCCACTGTCGCCGCCATCGCGGCTGCCATCGTCGCAACCAAGACTCGGGCCTTCGGTCGCCGAAGGGCACGCGCAACGGAAGGCGATTCCGAGCGTCATCGGTGAGGGGTTTGGTCGGGGCGACAAGATTCGAACCTGCGACCTCTTCCACCCCATGGAAGCGCGCTACCAAACTGCGCCACGCCCCGACGCGAACTTTAAGGATACCTTTTGAGATTCCCTAGGCTCCGGTAGCCTATGGGCATCTATGTCACTCCAACCGCTCGGAGCGGTCGCGCCGACTGAACTGGTTCAGGCCAGAAACGCCCTCCATTACGCGGTTCAGCTCATCGCCAGCGCCGGGCATTACCTCGCGAAGCCGCAACCCGACGACGGTCACCGAAGTCTCACCTGGGAACCCGAGCTCTCCGCCTTCCGCGGCGTCGACCTCGAAGGCGGCTTCTTCGTGCGGGTCAAGGCCGTCGAGTTCACCGCGGAGATCGTCAAGCTCGACCAGACTGTCATCACCGAGCTCGAGCTGGACGACTCGCCCCTCCCGGAGTCGCTCTTGCTGCTGCAAGCCCAAATGCCGGTCCCCGAGGCCCGGCGCTCGTTCAGCTTCGCGAAGATGGATGCCGCCTTTCCGGACGCCGCAACCCTGGAGCGCACCCTCTACGCGGCGCCCCTCGAGCAGCGCGAGGAACTTGCCCTGCATTACGCTCATGCCGACGAGGCGCTGCAGGCGCTGGTCGCCGACGAGCCCAAGGCGAGCCCCGTTCGAGTCTGGCCGCACCACTTCGACATCGCCACCCTTCTTCCCGGACCGGGACCCGACTCGACCATCGGGGTTGGCCTCTCACCCGGCGACGCCGGCTACGCCGAGCCCTACTGGTACGTCACCCCGCACGACCCGACCCCGAACGCGACCGAGTCCACTCCGCCCAAGCCGTGGTCGTGGCACACGGAAGGGTGGATGGGGCTCGTGCTGCCGATGTCGCGGCTGTTCAAGCACGCGAAGGAGGCGTCGCGGGATGGCGAGCTGAGGGCGAGCTTGGGGCATTGCGTGGAGATCGCGCGGAAGGTCAGCGGGTAGAAATGGCCATCGAAGCCTTCTGGAGCGCGAAGCCGGACGAGCTGATTCAAGCCCTTCAAAGCTCGCCGACCGGCCTGACCGCCGACCGCGCCGCCGAAGAAGCCGCCAAGCTCCCGAAGACCAAGACCCAAAACCTTGCCCTCCTCCGAATCTCGCTCTTCCTCGGCCAGTTCAAGAGCCCGATCATCCTCATCCTCCTCTTCGCGGCCGGCGTTTCGGCCGCGCTCGGGGATCCGGTCACCGCCGGCATCATCTTCGCCATCGTCCTGGCCAGCGGCGCCCTCGGCTTCTGGCAGGAGTTCCACGCCGCGGACGCCGTCAAAAAGCTGCTCGCCCTCGTCCAGGTCACCGCCAACGTGCTCCGAGACGGCAAGGCCGTCGAGGTCCCCCTATCCGAGGTCGTGCCCGGCGACGTGTTCCTCCTCCACGCCGGCGATATGATCCCCGCCGACAGCCGGCTCCTCGAGTCCACCGACCTCTACGCCAACGAAGCCGCCCTCACCGGGGAGCCGTTCCCGGTCGAGAAGGACGTCGCCGACCTTCCCGCTGAAAGCCAGCTCTCCCAACGCACCAACTGCGTCTTTCTGGGCACGAACGTGGTCAGTGGGACCGCCAAGGCGATCGCCGTCCGTGTGGGCAAGGACACCGAGTTCGGCAAGGTGTCCCAATCCCTGGCCCGGCGCCCGGCAGAGACCGAATTCGAGCACGGCGTGCGCCGCTTCGGACTCATGCTCATGGAGGTCACGATGGTGCTCGTGCTCGCCATGTTCGCGGCGAACGTCTACTTCCACAAGCCGGTGATCGAGTCGCTTCTGTTCTCGCTCGCCATCGCGGTCGGCCTCACCCCCCAGCTCCTTCCCGCCATCATCAGCGTGAACCTCGCCGCCGGCGCGCGGCGAATGGCCGAGCGTAAGGTCATCGTCAAGCGCCTCGCCGCTATCGAAAACTTCGGCAGCATGGACGTGCTCTGCTCGGATAAGACGGGCACGCTCACCGACGGCACCGTCCGGCTGCACGACGGGGTGGGGCTAGACGGAAAGTCCAGCGAGCGGGTCAAGCTCTTCGGTCTCCTCAACGCCGCTCACCAAACCGGTTACTCGAACCCGATCGACGAGGCCATCGTCGACGCGGTGAAGGCTGACATCGCCGGCTACGAGAAGGTGCGCGAGCAGCCCTACGACTTCGTGCGCAAGCGGCTCACGGTGGTGCTCAAACAGGACGGCAAGTTCATCGCGGTGTCCAAGGGCGCGGTTTCCAACATCCTCGACGTCTGCACGCTGGTCGAGAGCGGGGGTGGCCAGGCTCCGATCAAGCCGGAACTGGCGGCGATTCAAGTCGAGTTCGAGCGGGTTAGCAAGGAGGGAAACCGCGCCATCGGCATCGCCATCCGCGAGTTCGGCGCCGACGAGCCTAAGGGCGACTGCGAAAGCGACATGACGTTCCTCGGGATGCTCCTCTTCTTCGACCCCCTGCGGCCGGAGATCGTGAAGACCCTCGACGGCTTGCGCAAGCTCGGGGTCCGTGTGAAGTTCGTGACCGGCGACAACCGCTACGTTGCGGGCGCCATTCTCCAGCAGGCCGGGGTGGCCAAGCCGAAGGTGCTGAGCGGACCGGAGATGCTCAAACTGACCGACGAAGCATTCCGCCATGTGGCCGGCTCGGTGGATATCTTCGCCGAGGTCGAGCCGAACCAGAAGGCGCGGATCGTGGTCACGCTCCAGCGGGCCGGTCACGTGGTCGGCCACCTTGGGGACGGCATCAACGATGCATCCGCCATCCACGCCGCCGACGTCGGCATCTCGGTCTCAAACGCGGTGGACGTGGCCAAGGACGCCGCCGACATCGTGCTGATGGAGAAGGATCTCGGGGTTCTCAAGGACGGCATCCGGGAGGGACGCATCACCTTCGCAAACACCCTGAAGTACGTGTTCATGGCCACGAGCGCGAACTTCGGAAACATGTTCAGCATGGCGGGCGCATCGCTTTTCCTGAAGTTCCTGCCAATGCTGCCCACGCAGATCCTGCTCACGAACTTCATGACCGACCTGCCGGAGATGACGATCGCCACCGACAACGTCGACGTCGAGTGGATCGACCGGCCCCACCGGTGGGACATCCGGTTCATCACCCGCTTTATGGTGGTGTTCGGGCTCGCCAACTCGATGTGCGACTACCTCACGTTCGCCTTCCTGCTGTTCGTGCTCAAAGCGAATGAAATCCGCTTCCAGACCGGCTGGTTCATCGAGAACGTGGTGACGGCCGCGCTCATCGTGCTGGTGGTGCGCACCCGGCGGCCGTTTTGGCGAAGCAAGCCGAGCCGGGCGCTGGCGATCGCGACGCTGGCCAGCGTCGCGGTGGTTCTGGCATTCCCCTATTCGCCGCTAGCGCCGTTCCTGCACCTGGAGCCCCTCCCCCTCAACTTCCTGGGGATGCTGGCGGGGCTGTTAGTGGTGTACGTCGTGGTAGCAGAGACGGCGAAGTACTTCTTCTACCGGGGGATGAAGCATTGACAACTGGGAGCGCGGACGTCCTCGTCCGCGTCCGGACTGGGCGCGCGGACGTCCTCGTCCCGCGTCCGGACTGGGAGTCCGAGAACCCCGTAGGCGCCGGTAACGCCCGGCGCGAGCGTGTTCCGGACGCGGACGAGGACGTCCGCGCTCCATGTCCCCTCTCACATCTGGGGCTTGAAGAGCCAGATGTGCGCGCCTTGCGGGTCCTGGATCAACGCCATCCGACCGACCGTCGGCACGTCCATCGCCGGGACGACCAGCTTCCCGCCGCCCGCCTCGACGGCTGAAATGCGCTTGTCCACGTCGTCCACCGCCAGGTAGACGGCCCAGTGCGGGGGCACATCCTTCATATCCGGCTTGTTCGTCGAGAACATGCCGCACACCGGGCGTCCTTCCCGGGTCAGCATGTGGTACTCGCCCATGCCGCCCATCTCCGCCGAGGTCGAGCCAAAGCCGAGGTTCTCGTAGAATTTCTTCGCCGCATCGATGTCCGGCACGTATAGCTCGTGCCAAACGAAGGTCGTACCCTGGGCGACTGCATTTTCCGAAGGTTGAGTGGTGGTTTCAGCCATGTTCCAAGATTACGCCCGCGCGGTTAAGAATCGTCACCCGTCCCGGGACGTCGTCAGAAAATGGAGCGCGGGCTTCCAGCCCGCGTCGGGAAGCGGCCAAGATGGCCGCTCTCCATATGCGAAGGAGTAAGCTACGCGCCGATGAGGATTGGTTCAGTTGGCGTCGCTTTATTGGCTCTCGCGCTCACCGCGAGCGCTATCGCCCAGGTTCCGGAGGATCTGGCCGGGAAAAAAGACTTCCGCTCCTTCCGCGCCTCCAGCACCGACCCCACCGGGCATAACGGCGACGCCCGGCCGATTGCGCCCGGCGGCGTGCTCACGCTTGCCGACGTGAAGGGCGCCGGCCGCTTCACGCACCTCTGGATGACGATCGCCGCCAAGTCGCCCAACCATCTGCGCGAGCTGGTGATCCGGATGACCTGGGACGACGCCGCCACCCCCGCCGTCGAGTGCCCGGTCGGCGACCTCTTCGCCCAGGGCCCCGGCAAGTACGTCGAATATCGCAGCGCGCCGGTCTCGGTCGGCGGTCAGATGGCCCTTAACTGCTACTGGCCGATGCCCTTCAAGAAGCACGCCGTCATCACCGTCACCAACGAGGGCGCTGAGCAGGTTTACGCCTTCTACTGGAACTTCGATTACCGCCTTCAAGATCGGCCCGACCGCGACCTGCGCTACTTCCACACGCAGTACCACAACTTCTTCCCGGCGCCGGTCGGCAGGCCGCTCACCCTTTGCGAGGTGAAGGGCGCCGGCCACTTCGTCGGCACCGTGGTCACGGTGCTCGCCAACAGCGACGGATGGTGGGGCGAAGGCAACGATATGTGGACCATCGACGGCGACACCAAGAAGACGATCACCGGAACCGGGAGCGAGGACTACTTCTGCGGGGCATGGGATTTCGGCCACACGTTCCAGACCCCCTACTTCGGGGTCACCTACTACGACAACCCGGATAAGGGCGGCGAGAAGCGCGGAATCAACAACACCGTGTACCGGTGGCATATCCAGGATCCGGTCGTCTTCACCAAATCGCTGCTGTTCGAGCTCGAGCACGGCAGCGGCGGCGGGAACGAGGACCGCAAGCCCTTCACCAACCACTACACCACGGTCGGGCTCTATTACGTGGATCACCCCGAAGGCGACATCCCGCCGATCAACAAGCTGGCGGACCGATTGCCGACGCTGATTCCGATGCCGGTCGAGGTGCGCTCCAGTAAATGAGGCGTGGCCCGGCGGCATAAGCCAAAATAGCCCCAATGGCAGGGCACTCCAAGTGGAAGAACATCCGAATTCGCAAAGGGAAGCAGGATGCGATCCGCGGAAAGATATTTACCAAGCTGAGTAGGGAAATCATCGTCGCCGCCAAGATGGGCGGCGGCGATGTTGCGATGAACCCGCGTCTGCGGGTCGCCGTGG
>DATGIR010000413.1:0-4235 GCA_035295605.1 Fimbriimonadaceae bacterium
CGTCCGAGATTCCCTTCGACCTCAACGGCAAGCGCGTGGTGTTGGTCGACGAGGTGATCTACACGGGCCGAACGATTCGGGCAGCCCTGGATGCCCTTATGCGGCATGGGCGACCGGCGCAGGTGAAGTTAGCCGTGCTCATCGACCGGGGCCATCGCGAATTGCCGATCGCCGCCGACTATTGCGGAAAAGTTGTCGCGACCGACCGGACCGACCACGTGCTGGTCAAAGTGAATGAATACGACGGCGAGGACCTCGTCGTGCTCGAGAAGGCCCCACCTACCCCGGAGCGCGCCTATGGCTAGGAACCTCCTGGGCATCCGCCAGCTCAGCACGGACGAGATCGGCGAGCTGATCAAGACAGCAGCCGAATATAAGGCCAGGATCGAGGCGAATAAGCCCGTCCCGGAGATCAAGAATAAGGTCATCGGGATGCTGTTTTTCGAGAACTCGACGCGAACGCGGATGAGCTTCGAACAGGCCGCCCACTACCTAAAGCTCAAGACGGCGAACTTCGTAGCGTCCGGGTCGAGCATGTCCAAAGGCGAGACGCTGAAGGATACAGTCCTGACTCTGCGCTATGAGAGGCTAAGCGGTCTCGTGATGCGGCATCGGCAGTCCGGCGCGCCAACCCTGGCCGCTCGGTTCTTCGGCGGGCCTGTGCTCAACGCCGGGGATGGCCGCCATGAACATCCGACCCAGGCGCTGGGAGACGGGCTGACGATCATCGAGCGTAAAGGACAGATCGAGGGCCTGAAGGTGGCGATCGTGGGCGACGTCGAGCATTCTCGGGTGGCCCGATCCGACGCATGGCTCCTGAGCAAGTGCGGTGCGGAAGTGCGGCTGGTCGGTCCGCGCACGCTGATCCCTCAGAACACGTCGCTGCTTCCCGGCACCGTATTCCACGAGCTTTCCGCCGGACTGGCGGACGTCGACGTGATCATCTGCCTTCGGCTGCAGCGCGAACGAATGGAAGAAGGCTCGCTGTCGAGCCTGAACGAATACGCGAAGTTGTATCAAGTGAACCGCGAAACGCTCCGGTACGCCAAGCCGGACGTGCTGATCATGCACCCGGGGCCGATCAACCGCGGGATCGAAGTCGACGATACGGCCGCCGACGGGGAAAGCTCGGCGATCACGGCCCAGGTTGAGAACGGAATCTTCGTGCGCATGGCCGCCCTCCACTGGGTCTTCGCCGGGGAGCATCAGGCATGATCACTCTCCTCAAGAACGGCCGAATCCTCGACCCAGCCCAAAACCTTGATGTGATTGGCAGCGTGCTTATCGAGGACGACCAGATCGTCGAGTACGGCGAAGACCTCGAAGTAGAGGAGGTCGATGAGACGTACGACTGCACCGACTACTGGATCTGCCCGGGGCTGGTCGATCCTCACGTACACCTGCGCGAGCCGGGCGACGAACACAAGGAGACGATCGCGACGGGAACGCAGGCGGCGGCAGCCGGCGGCTACACAACGATTTGCTGCATGCCGAATACTCGGCCGCCGCTGGACAACCCGGCGCTGATCGACTTCATCCTCGACAGGGCCGCCTCGCCGGAGTCGGGTGGCGTCTTTGTGGCGCCCGTGGGAGCGCTCACGCTCGGGCTCGGCGGAGAGCGCCTTTCCGACCTGGCCGCGCTCAAGAAGGCGGGCATCGTCGCCGTCAGCGACGAGGGCAGCCCGATGCAGAACGCGCAGATGATGACGCAGGCGATGGAGTTCTGCGTCCAACTCGACCTGCCGATCATGGCCCACTGCGAAGACACGACCCTCACCGAAGGCGGAAGTATGAACGAGGGGGCGACCAGCGCGATGCTCGGGCTCAAAGGCATCGCCCGCACCGCGGAAGAGATCGCGGTGATGCGAAACTGCCTCCTTTCCTTGAACACCGGCTGCCGGGTTCACATCATGCGGGTGAGCACGTGGGGCGCGGTCGAGATCATCAGGCTGATGAAATCGCTCGGTGCGCCGGTGACGTGCGAAATCTGCCCGCTGCACTTCACGTTCACCGACGAGGCGATCGGCGAATTCGACAGCTATTACAAGGTGCAGCCTCCGCTCCGAACCCAAGTTGACATCGATCTTCTCCTCCAGGCGTTGAACGACGGCACGATCGACTGCATCGCTAGCGACCACTCGCCTCACGCCTCCCATGAGGTCGAAGTGCCGTTCGAAGAGGCGCCGTTTGGCTCGGTGATGCTCGAGACGATGGTCGCCATCACGCTCTCTCGCCTCACCCACACGGGAATCCTCTCGCCGCTTCAGACGGTCGACAAGCTGAGCACGACGCCGGCCCGCATTCTCCGGCTGGACGCGGGCACGCTTCGCCCCGGGGAGACGCCGGTGGCGCAGATCGTGGTCATCGACCCGAACCTCCGCTGGACCTTCGACCGCGGCAAGACCTTCAGCAAGAGCAAGAACACCCCGCTTCATGGGATGGAGCTCAAGGGCAAGCCGCTGCTCACCTTCTGCGGAAGCGAGATCTACCGAGACGCCATGTTTCCGGCTACGCGATACACCGGACCCGAGCACCCATGAGGTGGGTGCTTCCGATCGCGGCGGCCGTTTGCCTCGCGGGTTGTCAGGTTCAACCGGCCCGCAATCCGAACGACCCCAATGAGGTTTCCGCGGACAAGCAGCCCGATGTGATCGAGGCGTACATGAAGCAGATGTCGGAAGACGTCATACGGCCGGCTGTCGCGGCGGGGCAGGTCACCGATGCCAAGGGTCGGGAAATGATGGTTCAGGGCGCCAAGGAGTATCTAAAGACCGTTCATATCAAGGACACGCCGCCCGGCGTGGCGTGGAAGCTCGGCGAAGCCTTCATGGCCGCGGAAGAGTGGCAACGGGCCGAAGGGTTCATCCGGACCGCGCTTCAAACGGACACCACGCCCGACCGGTTGGTGCATGACCGGATCTGGTTGGCTCGCTGTGAGGCGGAACTTGGAATCGTCGACGCGGCAATCAAGGACGCCCGAAGTTCGTTCGTGGCGCCCCCGCCCGACAAGTGGCCGATTCTCTACGCCGTTTATCTGGAGATCGTCCCCGCCGCCGAGCGTGCCCACCCGGAGACGCGCCTCGAGTTGGCAAAGCTCGTGGAGGATGCGATCAAGCAGCACCGAGCGGCGGAGGGGAGCTTCGACGACCTGCGGACCCGCGGATTCGTGATTGCCCGGGAGCATCACATTTCCCTCGCATGGAGTTTGGTCGTTCACCTGTACGAAGCCGCCGGCCGCCCGGAGTTGGCACGGGCGGCGGCGGCCAAAGCCGTCGGCAAGCCGCCAAAGGGGCTAGCTAGTTAGCCCCTGGTTGATCTCAATCAGATTGCCTTCCGGGTCGCGAAAGTGGGCCACGCGGATTCCCCAATCTTTACGGTCATGGGGCTCGGTGACCAGCGCGACTCCCGCGGCCTTGAGCCGCGCGGCCATCGCATTCACGCTCGGCACGCCGAAGATCAGCGCCGCGTGGTCGGGTGAGTCGGAAGTGCTCGTCCGATTCGGCGCCTTGATGTCCTCGTCCATCAGGTTTCGCTTGAAGAGGGCGATGCACACGCCGTTGCAGTCGAAATCGGCGTAGTTCTCACCTTCGGCGCCGAACGTGTTCTTGAGACCAAGGTCGTCGCGGAAGAATCGGAACTCGCGGTCATAGTCGGTGACGAGCAGGCGGATATGGGCCGTTCGAATGGCGGTGGGTTCGAGCGTGGTGGCGGTTGACATGGTGTTTCTCCTTGCGGTCGGGGCGGCCTCGTGGCCGGCGAAAACGACGAAGAGTCCGATGACGGCGCAGCCGTTAAGGGCCGTCTCCCGGAGGCGTGCGATGGGTGTTCCAAACATCACGAATGGGATGTTAGGGGAGGGCCGGTGACAGCTTGTTTGTCACCGTTTCAAACTTTTTTGTAGATTTTTTGGAGGGTTGCCGCGTGGTCGAGGATTCGGTCGATCAGTTCGCGCGGCGACTCGACGACGGCGTCCTCCAAGAGGTCGCCAAAGAAGCGTGCATACCAGTCGAGCTCTTCCGGCGGGCAATGAAACTCGATTGCTGCCGGAGCCTCGAGTCCCCGCACGAGAGGGAAGAGGTGCTGGTCGCTTTCCAGGCGCTTTAGGCCTTTTGGCCCAAGGCAGACGCGGATTCGCGGGTGCGACGGGTGGTCATACGGCAGCGGCTCGGGTGGCGCGTTCGGGGGCGGCTCGCACTCGACGACCCTCTCGATCCGGTCTACCCGGTACGCCTTCT